>CBIHQL010000182.1:0-7638 GCA_966211855.1 uncultured bacterium | reverse complement strand
TCGAGAATGCTGGAGCCACAGGTAGTGGGTATCCCTTGTGTACACAAATTATCTTTAATCCCAACCGGAATCCCGGCTAGTAGCCCAATCTCTTCCCCTGCCGCAATTTTGGCATCTACCTGCCGTGCCTGCTCTAGGGCGCGATCCGCCGTGATGCACAGAAAGCTATGCAGTTTGGGCTCTAGGGCTTGAATCCGGTCTAGAGCTTCTTGAGTTATTTCGACAGCAGAGCGCTCTTTGCCAACTAGCTGTTGATGCAACTCGCGGATGGATGCCATGCAGCGACCTCTTCCTGACTGAAAGTCCAAAACTTTAGTATACGGTTCTGCAAATGTACCTTGGATCAAAGCGACCAAACTTCTTGCCAGATTAGCGGCGATCGCTCCTCTCCTAAGTGCCAAAACTGCCTAGACGTTAGCATCAGAATCAGGAAAAGCATTTGCAGGAGCGGGATAGCATGGATAACCCACAGGCAAGTTTAAACAGCGATCGCCCAGTTGCATCAACAGCAAGCACGCCTTTTGCTTTGAATGCTTATGTGCAAGGTCAGGGATTCCCGATGTTGTGTTTGCACGGGCATCCTGGCTCTGGGCGGAGTTTGTCGGTGTTCACCCAGCATCTCTCCCGCCGCTGGCAAACGATCGCGCCTGATTTGCGAGGGTATGGAGGGAGCCGCACCCGCCAAGCTTTCACCATGGAAGATCATCTATTAGATTTAGAAGCGCTGCTCGATCGCTACCAAGTGGAACGGTGTGTGGTGCTGGGATGGTCGCTAGGCGGTATTCTCGCTTTAGAAATGGCGCTGAAGTTTCCAGAACGAATTAATGGGTTGATTTTGATTGCCACAGCAGCACGACCCCGAGGGAGTCATCCGCCGATTACCTGGCAAGACAATCTCTACACCGGGATTGCCTCGATCGCCAATCGTTTATACCCAGGTTGGGAATGGAATATTGAACAATTTGGCAAGCGATCGCTCTACCGTTATTTAATTCAACAGCACACGCCGAGTGCTTATCGTTACCTAGCGGCTGATGCGATGACCGCGTACCTACAAACGTCTCGGTATGCGACTCAAGCTCTTTCTAGCGCTCTACGACGAGGCTACGATCGCTTGCCTGACTTATCAAAGATTCAATGCCCCAGTTTGGTGTTAGCGGGTGCAGAAGATCGGCACATTACAGCAGCTTCGAGCCAAGAAACCGCCGAACATTTGCCGAATAGCGAATGGCGCTGCTACCCCAAAACTGCACACTTGTTACCCTGGGAAATTCCCAGTCAAGTTTTGGCAGATATTGACCAGTGGCTGGCTCGGCATCCTGAGATCACGATGACAAAGCCAGAATAGTCGGCAGTAGCAGCGATCGCAATTCCTATGTTTGACCACTAAAGATTGGCGGCTTTCCCTTTCCCAGCGGGACTTCTACCTCCAAATCATCAGCAACGGTGAGAACAGAAGGTTTGCAGCGCTTGATCGAGACCTTAATGCCTTGAGCGTTTTCTTGCTCTAAGTCTTCAACGTATCCGGGCTTTGCCGCTTGTGCCTCTTGAAACTTGAAAAAGGGGCCGAAGTAGTAGGTACACTGAGGCTTCTCTGTCACAATCTCAACCCACCACGCCAGTCCGAGACCATCGAGAAGACTAGTCAAAACTTCTTTCATGTTCTTTGTCTTTGCTGATTACCAGGTTTTATCAGGGCTTATGCGGTCTGCCACAGGCTTTGTTATTCACATTTTGTTATACTCCGTCGCATTTGTTTTTTCAATTGCCTGTGTACTTGATAAGTTAGCTAGGTGCCAGGTGTGAGCATAGCGTTGCCGATAAATCTCATAGAGCACCATTCCCGTTGCTACAGAAGCATTTAAGCTAGGCGTTTTACCAGCCAAGGGAATTGAAATCAAGACATCGCAGGCTCGCTGGGTGGTTAAGCTCAAGCCTTCTCCTTCTGACCCCACTACCAAGACGGCTGGCCCGGTAAATTTGACAGCAGTGACAGGCTCACTTGCAGTGGCGGCGGTGCCATAAATCCAGAAACCTTCTGTTTTTAGTTCTTCAAGAGCACGACTGAGGTTAACCACTCTCGCTACTGAAAACGTTTCTAAGGCACCTGCTGCAACTTTGATCACGGTGGATGTGATCCCCACAGCCCGACGTTGCGGAATCACTAGACCTTGAGCGCCAAGAGCTTCGGCAGTTCGGATAATCGCGCCTAAGTTATGGGGATCGGTGATGCCATCAGCAACCAAAATCAAAGGTTGATCAGACGCAGCTTTGGCTTGGGAAATCAAATCTCCCAACTCGGTATATTCGTAAGGTGTAGTTTGGGCAATCACGCCTTGGTGGTTGATCCCCGGTGCCATGTAGTTGAGGCGTTGAGGCTCGACTTCATCAATCACAGTGCCGTTGGCTTTGGCCTGCATCAAGAGGCGATGGAAGCGGGGATCGTAGCGGAGGCGAGAGGTAATCCAAACTCGGTGGAGTGAATGCTGATTTTCGAGGGCAGCTAGAACGGGATGACGACCATAAATGAGATCATCTTTCTCTTGTTCTTCGGTTGGTGCATCAAAGTCAGTGAATTGAGCGCTGCGATCGCGGCTTCCACCACTCGCCTGTCTACCCATCGGGCGCACTTCTTGCCAGTCGGCTTGCGGAGGCCGTGAGCGATCGCGATCTCTTCCGGGTTCACGACCTTCAAAGCGACCTTCCGTACGACCTTCTGAACGACTTTCTGGACGCCCTTCTGCGCCTCGTACCCGGAATTTACCCTTGGTCACCAATTTTGGGGCAAACTTGCGGCCTCTCGCCGAGTCTGGCTCACCTGCTTGATCTCGCCGTCTGGGTTGCTCTTGATTGCGCCCTTGGTCACCACCTCTAGGTTGCTCACGGCCCCTATCCCGGCTCCAGCCTCGATCTTGGTCACGACCTCTGTCTCGGTCTCTGTCCCGATCGCCACCTCTGGGTTGTTCCCGATTTCGATCGTAGTCACGGCCTCTGTCTCGGTCTCTGTCCCGATCGCCGCCTCTGGGTTGGTCGCGATTTCGATCGTAGTCACGGCCTCTATCACGATCACCACTTCTCGGTTGGTCGCGATCGCCGCCTCTGGGTTGATCTCGATTTCGGTCGCGATCCCAACCGCCTTGTCCCTTAGTTCTCGGTTGGTCTTTGCCTTTCGGTCGATCTTTGCTCTGAGGCCGATCTTTTCTGGGTTTATCGCTATGAGAAAACGACTTCCCCGACTTGGCATCCCGACGGTTGTGAGAAGGATTATTTTTGGCAGCCATACCGTTGTCCAAATATGTAGTTAAGTTGCAATCTTGACGGCCTCAACTGAATCGAGCTTGAGGCTCTAACTATGAATGATGAGCAGCAGCTAATGCTCCTCTAGCCTGGGTCAAGTTCTAGATGATTTAAGAGTTCCCTCAGGCGGTGAGGATTTGTGAGGTAAAGGTAGCCCATTAAAGTTTCAAGGCTAGTGGCCTGCTGATAAATTTCGGGGTCGAGGCGTCGTGGCTTGCCGGTTGTAGCGTTTCGGCCTCGCCTGAGTATGTCTAGTTCTTCCTCGGTAAAATAAATTTGTAGCGATCGCAAATGCTGGGCTTGACTTTCAGCGCGAACTTGAGCAACAACGTGTTGGTGATAGGTGTGCAAGCGCTTGGGTGGATTGAGATATTGAGTACGGATATACAGCTCGTAAACCGCATCTCCCAAATAAGCGAGTGCGCCAGGGGCAATCCCTTGAACTTCGGCTACAGACAGCGAACCTGCTAGCAAAAATAGCGATGGGATTTCAACGACAAGTTGCCTAGCCTCAGTTTGTGTACCCTCAGGACAATTTTCCCCCACGTTCACCCACAGCTTGTAGTTGCGCTAATTCACTGAATTGACTTTTTGATCTTAATTCAGTAAACGAAAGTTAGTTGGTCTGATTTTTTTCAGAATGAGAAGCTACCCAGAGATAACTGGATAGCTTGGCGAGTTCAATTCCTGCATTAGTCAAGCTGACTTGATGTTTTCCAGGGCAATGTCCACGGAAGGTTGCAGGGCTAAAAACTGTTCTAGTCGAACCAGTTTTACAGTTTGGGTTACTCTCGGATTGGTAACAATCTGCAACGTGCCTTCAGCGCTTTGAGCCTTCTTGGCGAGTTGCACCAGAGCACCCAAGCCAGAACTGTCAACGAAGTCGATCTGCGACAGATCTAAAACGACGTGCTTGGGGCCATCATCGACACATTTAGACAGAACTTTCCGAAAGGTTGGCTCTGAAAAGGCATCGAGCAAGCCCGTCAGCCGAAAAAGTTGGCAATTGTCTCTGACCTCGCGGGTGCCTCTAAGGCTAACGGTCAGGGTGAGTGGCTCAGGAATAAATCCCTCCTAGGCAAAAAATCCGTAATTCGAGGCTTCAGTATACACTTTAGCCAGTTTATCGGACAACTTGCTCAACAGAATCTCAATTGACCTTAATCAATTGTCACCGCTGCTTGGTTCTGCCGCTTGGCTGCTTGCATTGATTGCACAAACCGTTCAAATAAGTAGTCAGCATCGTGAGGGCCAGGACTAGCTTCAGGGTGATATTGCACCGAGAACAGCGGTAGTGATTTATGACGTAGCCCAGCTACCGTGCGATCGTTCAAGTTGAGATGAGTAATCTCTACGTCGGCTTCAGGCAGTGAATTGGGATCGATCGCAAAACCGTGATTTTGGCTAGTAATCTCAACTTGTCGCTTCAGACCCGCAGGTTGATTTAAGCCCCGATGCCCAAACTTCAATTTGAACGTTTCAGCACCCAAAGATAGACCTAAAATTTGGTGCCCCATGCAGATCCCAAAGATGGGTTTTTCGCTGCTGAGAAGTGCTTTTGTCGTTTCAATACCTTCAGTAACGGCTGCGGGATCACCGGGGCCATTAGAGAGGAAAATACCATCGGGATTATGCTTAAGAATGTCCTCAGCCGGAGTGTCAGCAGGCACCACAATCACGCGGCAGCCATAGCTGGCTAGGCGACGCAGAATATTGCGCTTGACTCCAAAATCGAGAGCGACCACGGTCAACGGGGTTTCACCTGCTGCCAAACTTTCGACACTGGGGTTAAATTCCCAAATCTCGGTGGTGGGTTCAGACCATTCGTAAACGGTTGACGTTGTGACCTCACGCACCAAGTTTAACCCTGCCATGCTCGGTGCAGCTTGGACTTTTTCGAGCAATTCTGTCGGATCTAAAATTTCGGTCGAGATGGCTCCATTCATTGCACCCGTGGAACGAATTTTGCGGGTGAGGGCGCGGGTGTCAATGCCATAAATGCCCGGAATGTTGTGTTGCTTGAGATAGTCGGGTAGTGATTGGGTCGAGCGCCAATTACTGGGACGGTAGGTAATGTTGCGAGCGATCGCCCCCCGTACCTGAGGTCGTGCCGATTCTTCATCCTCAGGGTTAACTCCCGTATTTCCCAGTTCTGGGTAAGTAAAGGTGACAATTTGACCGCAATAGCTGGGATCGGTCAAAACCTCTTGGTAGCCAGTCATGCCGGTATTAAATACCACTTCGCCAATTGTGGTTCCTGGCGCACCGAATGACCAGCCTCGATAAACAGTCCCATCTGCGAGCACTAACAAAGCAGGTTGAGGGGCAGAAGAAGCCATAGAAATAGTTGCAATCCAACCGTGGAAACTTAACACTTACGGGACACATTATCCCAATGCTCCATTGTAGACGGGGTCGTCTCAATCTTCTGGAGTTTTCGCGACAATTGATTGCGTGGATCTGCAAATTGTGAGGCTGGGAGTTTAGAGTGAGAAAAGCGAATTCTTGAGTCATCAGAGTTTGCTGGCTTTTGGCTGCTATTCGTCACTCCTATGCCTCAACCATCTTCTTCTCAAACTGCTCGTTTCGTTATGTCAGGGTTGCTGGTAATAGGAACAATCGCTTGTAGCAATTTTTCTCAAAGTTCTCGACAGACCGTTGCCCCGACTGCACCATCACCCGTGGCAGCGTCACCTATAGAACCAACACCAGAGCCGCTGCCTGCTAGCCCTGAGCCTGTCATTGAGCTTGACCCCTATGAGTTGGCGAGCGATCGCGCCGCTAGTGCAACGAGTATTAGCATGTCTGCCCAATCTCAAGAAGATTGGAAGTTGGTGGTCAGTGAGTGGCAGGCCGCGATCGATTTGGTGAAGCGGGTGCCCGACGCTAGCCCTTATCGTGCTTTAGCTAAAACGAAACTAGCTGACTACCAGCAGCAACTTAAGCGGGCACAACAACTGGCGGCTAAACCCGATAGCACCAAGCCCCGAACTGATGCGATCGCCCTGGCCCCCGCACCAGCACCAGCAACTCCGGTTGCAGCACCACGCTCAAACGTAGCAACTCGACCGACGACGCAAACGGCTCCTAGTTCTAGCAAGGTTTTTCAAGCACCGATCAAGCGCCGAGAAGGTGGCACTCCAGTCATTGATGTGCGGTTTAATGGTCAACAAACTTTTGAAATGATTGTCGATACAGGTGCGAGTGGCACGCTAATTACCCAAGCAATGGCCTCTGCGCTCGGTGTTCAGCCTGTCACAAAAGCTTCAGTAGATACAGCAAGCCAGAAAGGCGTTGAAATCCCTGTAGGGTTTGTCGATTCGATTGAGGTGAATGGTGCGAGTGCCCAGAATGTCGCAGTTGCGATCGCCAATTCTAGCCTAGACATCGGTCTGCTCGGTCATGATTTCTTTGGCAATTTTGATGTCACGATCAAACGCGATGTGGTGGAATTTCGCGTTCGCTAAGTTGAAAATCATTTGGTATCTGTGACTCGCCAACTCAGCTTGAGGTTGATCCAAAAGTTCCAGCAGGTGACGAGGGCGATCGCAAGCAGGTTTGCCAGATAGCGGTTAACGTTCAATAGGTTAAACAGCCCATTCAAAATCAAGACATTAAGAATTAACCCAGCTAAGCAAACCACGTTAAATTTGAGCAGCCGTTTCAGCCGCTTGTCCCAACCTTTTTGCTGGCTAGAGATGTCACCAAAAGTCCAGCGATCGTTCCACAGGAAATTATTAATAATCGCGAACTCCGCGGCAATGATTTTACTGCGGGTCAGCCCCCAAGCAAGGCTACTGGGATCGCTCAACAGATAAAAAATAGCCATATCGACAAATACGCCGCTGAAACCGACCAATCCGAATCGCAAAAATCGGGTCACAGGCAGCTGATATTTTTGACGGAAGCGACCAATCCGCCCACGCGATCGCAGCCTTGCTAAATGCAGCAAGTAATCTACATATTGCTTCCAGGTGACTTTACTTTCGCCAGCTTGACGCTCTTGGAAAACGTAACCTACCTCGGCCACTTGCTGGATATCGCCCCTGCCCAAAACTTCTAGCAAAATTTTGTAGCCCAAGGGGTTGAGCGTGCGATCGACAATGGCACTGCGATTGACCAAAAAATAGCCGCTCATGGGATCACTGACCCGACCGACCACATTGGGAAGCACCATTAGACCTAACAATTGAGCCCCACGAGACAGCACTCGTCGGTCTAAACTCCAATCGCTCACCCCACCCCCATTCACATGGCGGCTTCCTGTCGCTAAATCTGCACCTTGGTCGATCGCTGCTAGTAGCTCGAGCAACACTTCGGGGGGGTGTTGTAGGTCACCAT
>CBIHQL010000181.1:0-7690 GCA_966211855.1 uncultured bacterium | reverse complement strand
TGGAAGGATTTAGAGGCTGGCGGGTAAACATAGCCATCACACCCAGAAGCTGATCTTGTACTAGAAGAGGATAGCCTGCAAAAGCCACCATGCCTTCTCTTTTGGCCCAAGCTTTATCTCCTACGCGAGGGTCTTCTAAAACTGTATTGGTTAAGTGAGGCTGACGTTCTGCCGCAATCAGACCAATCTTAAATTGCCCCACAGGTACGCGAGCATGGGGGCCATCCAAATGGGTGTAGAGGCCAGAACTAGCTTGCAGTTCCAGCATATTTGCTTCGGCGTTAAACAACCAAATGCGAGCAAATGCAGCATCTAAATGATCCACCATTGCGTCGGTACATTCGCTGAGCATGCTTTGGAGGTCATCACTGCGGCTGAGAGAAGCGTCCACATCAACTCGGAATGCTGCTAGCCCCAGTTGATCCATCAAGGCTTGTTCGGCTCGTTTGCGATCGCTGATGTCGCGAGCGAGACAAATGAGACCGATCACGCGACCATGAGCATCCCGCCACGGACTCTTCGTAGAGAGGTAGGTCAGAGATTGTCCATTCTTGAAAATAGCTTCCTCAGAGGTGGTGGCAACTCCACTGGTCATCACCTGCTGGTCTTTCTCCATTAGAGAGTAAGCAATTTCTGGCGGAAACAACGCGGTGTCATCTTGACCAATAATGTCTTCAATTGACTTCTCGAAGAAGCTAATGGCTGCAGAGTTAGCCATCACATGCCGTCCGTGCAAGTCTTTCACCAAGACAAGATCAGGTGTGCTCTCAATGACAGAGCGCAGGAGGTGATAGCTTTCCTGTAGGGCTAACTCTGAGTTGTGATCTGTTAAGTCCTGAATTACCTTAGCAAAGCCCCGCAGTTGACCTTTACTGTCTCGCAATGCAGTCAAAGTTACGCTAGCCCAAAACCGCGAACCGTTTTTACGGATGCGCCACCCTTCTTCAAAAAAGCGATCATGAGCAGCAGCAATTGACAGCGATTGGGCAGGTTTGCCCTGTTCAAGCTCTTCTACTGGAAAGAGGCAGGAGAAATGCTGCCCAATTACTTCTTCTGCTGAGTAAGCTGCTAAGTTTTGAAGCCCCGCATTCCAGCTACAAATGTATCCGTCAGGGTCAAGAATCATGGTTTCGCCACCCTTGGCTTGCCCTATCGGTGCATAGAAGCCTGATTCACGAGCTTGATAGGAGTTTGCGACTGTTTGATGGTGCATAGGTGCTGCTGGGGAAGCTAAATTTGACCAGCATCAGTGTCCTAGATCTTTAACTCCTAGAGAACTTAAGCGTAAAGGCTGATGCTACTTCACAAGGTTTCCCAAACCTGCAACCATTTTTCTAAGACTGTTTACTGAATTTGCTTTGATAAACTTAGTATTAAGGGGAGTAGTAATACTTAACTGATCTCACTACAGCAGTTCTCGTAGAGTTAGTGGCACTTTTTAGGAATCTGAATCACAAACTCTGTGCCCTTGCCTAATGCGGAGAAACATTCTAACTTGCCACCATGCTTCTCTGTAATGATCTGGTAGCTGATTGACAGCCCCATCCCTGTTCCTTTACCGACTGGTTTGGTGGTGAAGAAGGGGTTGAAGAGCTGCTGCTGGGTCTGGGTCGTCATCCCTCCAGCATTATCTGCGATCGCCACTTGCACCCACTGAGCATCAATCATCGTGGTTCTAATGGTGATTTGGCTGGGTTGCGCTTGTATCTCTTGATAACTGCGTTTGTGGTTGTGTTCCTCTAGAGCATCAATGGCATTCACCAAGATATTCATAAACACCTGGTTTAGCTGCCCTGCGTAACACTCGACTAAAGGGAGCTGGCTGTAGTCTTTGATGATCTCAATCTCTGGGCGCTCAGGTCTGGCTTTGAGACGGTGTTGCAAAATCATCAAGGTACTGTCAATGCCCTCATGGATATTGACAGGCTTAATTTCTGCTTCGTCCATGCGCGAGAAGTTACGCAAGGACAACACGATTTGGCGGATGCGATCGCTGCCCACTTTCATAGAGGCCAGCATTTTAGGCAGGTCTTGTTGCAAAAACTCAAAGTCAATCTCTTCGGCTTCTGCGGCAAGGTCGACATTAGGATCGGGATAGTGCTGCTGATATGACTGCACAAAACCTAGGAGATCTTGGGTGTACTCCTGCACATGTACTAAGTTGCCGTGAATGAAATTGATCGGGTTGTTGATCTCATGCGCTACCCCTGCCACCAATTGCCCCAAGCTCGACATCTTCTCACTTTGCACCACCTGAGCTTGGGTTCTTTGCAGCTCCCCTAGCGCCTCTCTCAGCTCAATGGTACGGGCTTCCACGCGGTGCTCTAGTTCGGCATTGCTCCGTTCTAAAGCCGCGAAAGAATCTTGCAGTTGCCCTGCCATGTGATTAAACGAGGTAGCCAATGTATTTAGCTCTTGAATGCTGCTATCTTCAATGGTCTGGTTGAGATTACCTGCCGCCATGTCCTCACTGGCACGACTGAGCCGCAGAATCGGTCGGGTAATCCAACGAGAGGTGAAAACGCCCAACCCGGAGGCGATCGCCAAAGCCCCCAAGCACAACAGGATCGTGGTGCGATTATTGGCATTAATTTGAGCCATAAACACGGTTTCTGGAACACTCACCACCACCAGCCAATCTAGGCCATACTCGTCTTGCCAAGGAGCAACCTGTACATACTGGGTTTCTCCTTGCAAGTCGAGCTTGATTTTTTGGGCTTTGGTGATGTTACGAAAATCTTGAACTTGTTGTTGCAGTTGCTGAGTAATTCCTCGCACCACTGGATTAGGGCTATCGATCGCTTGTAACCGCTTGATTTCGTCTTTTTCAATGGCAAACGGTTGCTCAGGCGCTGAATTTGCAATCAAAGTGCCCTTGCGATCTAGGATGAAGATTTGCCCAGAGCGACTCACATCCGAATTCCGCAAGAACTCGCTGAGCTTGAGGAGATGAATATCGACCGCCACAATGCCAAGGGGACGATTCTGAGCATCATAGATGGGCCTACCTGCTGAAGCCACAATGTAGGGATGGCCTGGATAATTCCAAGTGTAGATTCGAGACCAAATCGGTTTCTTCGCGGCAATTGGCTCGGTATACCAAGTTTCTTTAAAGTTATTCCAGGTATAGACCGTCATGATTTTGGTGCGGTTGCCTTGGTTGTCCGTGGCATAGGTCGTGAGATTATTGGCCGTTGCAGCGCTCCAGTCATCGACGGTGACGGTTTTGCCATCATAGCGACCTGCCCCTGCTCCCTCGCCTGTTGTTAGCCCGATACCGATATAGCTGAGGTCGTAAGCTTGCATCTGCCGCCAAAAGTACTTAGCGACCGTCTCGCGATCGCGGACATCTAGCAACCCCATCTGACTCGCATCGGCATTCATCTGAATGACTTTGTGAGGAATCGACAAGTAAGCATCCAGATGTTGATCAACCGAACGACTGGTGCGCTCCATCAGTTGATCTGCCAGTTCATTCACCGCTTTCTGACCGTTTTTGAAAGAGAGATAACCAACTAAACCGACTGCTCCAAAAATTTGCAAAACGAAGGGGATGATGAGAACAAGCTGGAGTGGAAAAGCTTGAACCGGCCTAAAGCGATGCATCTTCATAAGTGCAAGTGCGGTCTAGTATGGTATCGAATTAAACAGAGCGTTCCCGCCTAAGCTCTTGTTTTATCCGTTTTCTAAGTAATTACGGCAATAATCACAAGAATTACGCTATTTGGCTTAGTGAAAGCTCAGAGATGAGGAAGTGCGGCGAAGCTTCTATAAAAAGATTTCGTAATTCCTTTGGGTAATAAATAAAGGTATAGAGGCATTTAATTCCCACTTAAAGGTAAGACTTATTAATAATGCTTTACAAAGCCTAGTACGATACCTTCATCACCTAAATTAGGTACTTTTTGATCGACATGATGATAGACCAATTTCCTTGGCTCACGACGATCGTCTTCTTGCCCTTGGTCGCTGCCATGTTCATCCCCTTGCTGCCCGACAAAGATGGCAAGTTGGTGCGCTGGTATGCCCTGGGTGTAGGAGTCGTAGACTTTGTTTTGATGTGCTACACCTTCTGGATGCATTACGATCCGGGCAGTGCAGACTTCCAAATGGTGGAAAGATTTGCTTGGGTGCCCCAACTCGGCTTGAACTGGGCAGTCTCGGTTGATGGCTTGTCTGCGCCGTTGGTACTGCTAGCTGGGTTAGTGACAACTCTGTCAATTTTTGCGGCTTGGCGAGTCGATCGCAGACCGAGATTGTTCTACAGTTTGATGCTCGTGCTATACGCTGCCCAAATTGGCGTGTTTGTAGCTCAAGACCTGCTGATGTTTTTTATCATGTGGGAAATTGAGCTTGTTCCGGTCTACTTGCTCGTTTGCATCTGGGGTGGGCAAAATCGCCGCTATGCAGCTACAAAATTTCTGATGTATACGGCGATCGCGTCCATCTTCATTTTGGTGGCGGCGTTGGCGATGGCATTCTATGGTAGCGACACCACCTTCGACATCGCAGAACTGCATCTCAAACAATTCCCGCTAGCGCTCGAACTGCTGCTATATGCAGGGCTATTCATTGCTTTTGGAGTTAAGCTGGCGATCGTCCCCTTCCACACCTGGCTTCCCGATGCTCATGGCGAAGCTTCTTCTCCTGTGTCAATGGTGCTGGCAGGTGTACTGCTGAAAATGGGTGGCTATGGTCTAATTCGCTTAAACCTCGAACTTCTGCCCAACGCTCACATCTACTTTGCCCCAATTCTGGCGATTTTAGGGGTGATCAACATTGTCTATGGCGCGTTGAATTCTTTTGCCCAGACCAACATGAAGCGCCGCCTAGCCTATTCGTCAATTTCTCACATGGGGTTTGTCCTGCTAGGGATTGCCTCCTTTACTGATGTGGGTGTCAACGGGGCGCTGTTGCAAATGATTTCCCACGGGTTGATCGCTTCAGTGCTGTTCTTCCTGGCAGGGGTCACTTACGATCGCACCCACACCATGATGATGAATCAGATGGGGGGCATTGGTCAGGCATTACCCAAAGTCTTCGCGTTGTTTACGATCGCGGCGATGGCATCCTTGGCGCTACCCGGAATGAGTGGTTTTGCCAGCGAGATCGCAGTGTTTATGGGCATCACAACGAGCGATGTTTACAGTTCTACCTTCCGGACAGCAACGGTGTTTCTCTCGGCGGTAGGGCTGATTCTCACGCCTGTCTACTTGCTCTCGATGGTGAGACAAGTCTTTTACGGGCCTAGCTCAGAACTGATGTGTGACCTGATTCCTTCCTGCGACCTGGACGATCTCGAATTGAAGAGCCAGGGTAATGACGAAGCTGCTTGTTTTGGGACAAACTGCGAATTACCGATCAACGCCAAATTTGAAGATGCTAACCCTCGTGAGGTTTTCATTG
Organism: uncultured bacterium; assembly: GCA_966211855.1. GTDB lineage: Bacteria > Cyanobacteriota > Cyanobacteriia > FACHB-46 > FACHB-46 > CBIHQL01. The sequence continues at coordinate 2,284 of CBIHQL010000181.1, read as the reverse complement.
CGGTCTGCTTCTTAGCGCTGATTATCGGGATTGGGTTCTACCCTAAAATGGCGATGCAGATGTATGACGTCAAAACCGTAGCAGTGAATGCTCAGGTGCGCGAGTCTTACCGTCAGGCGGCACTGGCAAACCCTCAAGTCTACGCTAAGGGTTTTTGGAATTCGACTGTCTCAGAATCGCAGGCACCTCCGCTTCTGGGAGTTATCCAGTAGTCCTTGACTGTCAGAATTTTGATCAACGTCAGTTTGACCAGGCCAAAGCAAGAATCAAGCACAAAGGTGTGATTTCTTTTGCGAATGGCACTCCGTCGGACTGACGAATTTTTTTAGTTGCTTTTCCGGAGCTAAACTGAGGCTAATCACAACCTCTAGGAGCGATCGCAGTGAATAGTGTTGATAGTTCGACCCGTCACGCAGAAAGCCCAGTGGGTAAGGTGCTTCTGATTGGTGTTACTGGCGGCACAGGGCAGCGAGTCATTCAAGGGTTACTAGAGCAGCAAGTTACAGATCTGCGAATCTTAACTCGCAAACTTGACCTGACTCGTCCCTCTTTAGCTAAACTCAGTCAGGCCGGATTGGAGTTAGTGGAAGCAGATCTGGATGATGCCACGTCTCTAGCACAGGCTTTTGCAGGGGTGAGCCAGGTGTATTGCCATGCGATCGCCGGAGACTCTGCTAAACCCGATCCTCGAGAAGTTTCTAGAGCCAGAGATCTAGCCCAGGTTGCTCAAGCCGCAGGGATTCGCCACTTTGTTTATAACTCTGCTGGAGGAGCCGATCGCCAAACCGGGATTGGTCATATCGAGCAAAAGTACCAGGTAGAGCAAATTCTGAGGCAAGCTGGCCTACCTACTACCATGCTGCGAGCTTGTTTGTTTATGGAGGAGTTTTGGAAGCGATACACCAGACCTTCTATTCTTAAAGGTACGTTCTCCTTCTCCATTCAACCAGACAAGCCACTCCATCTGATCACAACTAAAGATATGGGTCGTGTGGCTGCTTATGTCATGAGGCATCCCGAAGCATATTTGGGGCGATCGATTGAGCTTGCTGGAGATGTCTTGACCCCACGACAAATGACAGACATCTTTGCTGAGGTGCAAGGAAAGCCAGTTGTTTACAAAGAAGTACCACCGTGGATCTTTTTGCTCCTGTTACGCAAGCCACTCTTTGACCTAATTCAGTGGTATCGCAATCAAGGTTATCAAGCAGATGTGCCCTACCTGCGAAATCAAGAGTTTCCTGGTTTATTAACAACTTTTCAAGAATTTTTAGAAGAAAGCCACTGGCAGGATCAATCATTAACAATGCCGCTGTGAACAGGGAGTATGGAAGTCCTGAATCTAGAGGAATGGTTAAACTTGACGTTGCTGCCTCTCCTGGCTAACACAATTAAATTAGGGGTGGCCTACATGAGGCTGATGGCTCTAGCGGGTGCTATGGGGGGATTGGTATTTGCTTTTCTGCTTGGTTTTATCATTCACCAATCGGTCAACTTCCAAAACAGCAACGAAGCGAATCTCATCCTCTTTTGTACACTCAGTGGTTGGTTCTACGGTCTTTTATTGGCGCTCTTGGTATCTATAGCAGCAAATATATGCAGCCAAGATCTGAACTGCCATCCTCTGCTTGCACCTGGATCAGCCAACTTAGCAACATTAGCGATCGGGATTGTACCGTTCTCCACCACCTTACTAGGAGCAGCAATATACTGGCGATCGCTGAGAAGGCGTCGGTAGACAAGGTAGGAAGCAATCTTGCTCTGATGCAAACATGGCTCTGCTGATATCGTGGCGATCGCTCTAGCAAGGGTGTTGTGTTGTAGCTTTGTTATCTAAAATACTTAGAAAACTCCCTATTCTGTATTGTAAAAAAAACTATCAAAAACGATGCAAATTCATGTAAACGCGAAACAAGGAAATATTGCCGGAGTTGCAGAGCAAATCGCTAGCGGTGTAGATATTGACGCGTTAGAGGAGTACTCTGCCCAAACTCCTTTAATGCTGGCAGTGAGCAGCCCAAAAGCAGACCTGGAAATGATTCAGTTCCTGATCGACCAAGGAGCAGATATCAATGCCGTTGATGACGAGACTCAGAAGCCGGTCTTGGGTTTTGCTGTACAGTCAGGTGATCTGGCTAAAGTTCAGCTGCTTTTAGAGGCGGGAGCTGACATCCATTACCAAACTTCAGCAGGTTATGATGTCCTCATTGATGCCTTACACGGTCGAGATATTGCCAAAGACACACAGCTCATTCCGCTCTTAAATTTGCTAATTGAGAACGGC
>CBIHQL010000180.1:0-7700 GCA_966211855.1 uncultured bacterium | reverse complement strand
GTGGCGGTGCCTAGCAAGCACTGCTCAGTTTCTGCCAAAATTTCACCATTACGATTAGCGGGCATCACGGGTGTCAGTTCATCAACCCAAGCCCCCTGGCGATCGCCGTAAACCGCATAACTGCCCGTGTAGATGATTTGTCGCACGCTCGGCAGTTCCGGTAATACCTCAGCCAATGTCTTAGCAGTGTTGAGATAAGTTTGCTCGTAACTATTTGGCCCTTTTGCTCCTACACTCACCAGTACCGTGTCTTGATTCGTTAAGGCTGAGCACAAAGTGGTGGGATCATTGCCATGAACAATGAGGGCGCGATCGCTAATTTTTGATAATTCATCCAGACGATCTGGAGTAGTTGTTGTGGCTGTAACCGTACATCTTGCTTGCCGCCAATATTGAGCAACGGCCCGACCGACATATCCACAACCAATAATTGCAACGTTCACAGTGGGTTCTGAGTTTTGCGACGAGCTAACAAACGGGCAGCTAGCACCCCACCCAAAAAGCCGAAGAGGTGCCCTTCCCAAGAAATACCATACCGGATCGGTAGCACTCCCCAAATCAACCCGCCGTAGAGCAAGCCGACGATGAGAGAAAAAGTCACACTAGAAAAACTACGCTCGAAATAGCCGCGCAACAACAAAAAACCGAAGTAACCAAAGATGAGGCCACTCGCGCCAATATGAATGGAAGGTGACCCAAATAGCCACACACCGACACCACTCACTAAGATTGTGATCACGCTGACAATAAAGAAATCACTGATCTCTCGCAGCATTACAAACCAGCCCAAGATCAGAAATGGAATGGTGTTTGCCATCAAGTGACCAATGCCGCCATGCAAAAAGGGCGCAAATAAAATTCCCCGCAACCCAATCAAGGTACGTGGTCGGATGCCGTAAAGGTTTAAGTAACCCCGGAATATAAATAAATCGATCAATTCCAAGACCCAGATAAACGCAACGAAGCTACCCAAAATCAAGGCGTGCATCCGTAGCTCTTGCGCGATCGCCCCCCGCTCATTCTTACTCATGGTTTGTCTTCCCTTCAACCGCGATTACAACTCAAAAATGAGTCTTATCTTCAGTTGTAACCTGCGCGATTCATTCATAGGTGGGGTAGGCATCCTGCCTGCAAGAATTCATTCATAGGTGGGGTAGGCATCCTGCCTGCAAGCGCGGACAAGATGTCCGCACCACGGATGCTGAAGTGTTTGGACTCATCGAGCAGACAGCTTACTTGCAGGGGGTCAAGATGCCCGCGCGCCTTTAAGCCATTACCATTCCGCCATCCACATTCATCACCTGACCTGTGATGTAAGCAGCGGCGGGGTCGGCTGCCAAGAACCGCACCAGTCCCGCGACTTCTTCAGGCTTGCCATAGCGACCGAGGGGAATAAACTTGAGAATTTCTTCTTGATTGCCGAGGCTACTGGTCATGTCAGTTTCGATAAACCCAGGTGCCACTGCGTTTACGGTCACACCCCGACTTGCCAACTCTTTCGCAACCGTCTTTGTGAAGCCAATCACCCCAGCTTTAGCGGCGCTGTAGTTGGCTTGACCAGGGTTACCCATCTGCCCTGCAACAGAAGTGATGTTGATAATCCGGCCCGATCGCTGCTTCAGCATGATTTTGCTAACGGCTCTGGTGCAGAGAAACACGCCAGTCAGGTTGAGGTCAATGACAGCTTGCCAATCTTCTGGCTTCATCCGCAGCAGCAAGGTATCGCGAGTAATCCCGGCATTGTTAACCAAGATATCGACGCGACCCCATTTCTCGGTCACTGCTGCGATCAAGGCATCTACCTGATCCGCTTTGGAAACATCGGCTTGGAGCGCGATCGCCTGACTACCCATTGCAGCAATCTCGGCAACAACCTGATCAGCAGCCGTACTGGAGCTGGCATAGTTCACAGCTACCTGGGCACCCTCTGCCGCCAACAGCAGCGCAATTTCTCGACCAATCCCTCTAGACGCACCTGTAACGATCGCAACTTGTCCTTGAAGCCGCTTCGGGGTGGTTGCTTCCATATTCCAACTCCTCTCGATGGGTAGTGATGCTCAGTGTTAATTGCTCAATGATTTTAGGGCAATTAGGTGCCCCAACCCAGAGCAGATGAGGTTCAGCAGATTTGGACTAGGATTGAAGCAAAGATGCGCGATGGCTTTTGTGCTATGGCTACCAAGAAACAGTTCAACAGTTTTCAAGAGTTGCTCACCGGGTCTGACGTGCCCATGTTGGTCGATTTTTATGCCCCTTGGTGTGGCCCCTGTCAGGTCATGGCTCCGATCTTGGAACAGGTCAATGCTCAGATGAAAAACCAGGTGCGGGTCGTCAAAATTAACACTGAAACTTATCCCGATCTAGCCTCTCAATACCAGATTTACGCCCTGCCTACGCTCGTGGTCTTTAAGGATGGTCAACCTGTCGATCGCATCGAAGGAGTGATGCAGGCGAAGCAGATTATTCAGCGGTTACAGCCCCACGTAATGGCTTAAAGTTTGGGGATAAAGTTCCGGATTAAATACTGAGATTGCTAGAGTGGCGGCAATCTATATGTGATTGTCTTGCTCATGCATCCTCAAAATACCAAAGCCGAACTTCAGTGGCTACTACAACTGCGAAACGAGCATCCTGAGAAAATTGCTGAGATTGACGCCCGAATCCAGGCGATCTTTGCCGAGACTCACGCAATTTTCGTGCTGGATATGTCGGGCTTTTCGCGGCTGACCATTCGCTACGGCATTGTGCATTTTTTAGCGATGATCCACCGCTTGAGCGCGATCGCAATTCCCATCATTGAGCAGACTCAGGGGCAAATGGTGAAGCAAGAAGCTGACAATCTCTTTGCCGTATTTGCAGATGTCAACTTGGCTGTAAACGCGGCGATCGATATCCTCAAAAGCTTAGCTGCTGTCAATACAGGTTTGCCCGACACCATGGATTTGCGCGCCAGTATCGGCATTGGGTATGGCGAAGTCTTAATGGTCGAGGGCAAGGATCTTTACGGAAATGAAATGAACCTAGCTTCTAAACTCGGCGAAGACTTAGCTCGTGCTGGTGAAATTCTCCTGACTGAAACAGCTTTTCAACGCATGGATACCACCCAATATCCTTGTAGCGAGATCGAGCTTTCGATTTCCGGCTTAGAGCTAACCGCCTATCAGGTGCAATTCCGGCAACCACTGGGTTAAGTTTTCATTTTTCAATTAACCGGATTGAACTGCATAGTTTTGTCAGGTAGACAGCGATGTAACTGATATCTGTAACCATCAACTCGGTGCTTTTGGACTGGATCAACTGTGCAATTTTGTTGATTCAGTATTGTCGTAATTTCTGGAATCTCGTCAAGCTTAGGGAAATTGATCAGCCAGAGATTGAGCGGGCGCGGTATAGACTGCAACGCCGCTGATAAGGTCTGAATTGCTGAAAGTAGATTCTCGTCTTGATGTGCTAACAGAAACCAAGGATTTGCCCAGCTTCCCGACTGCGGGTGACGATTTAGTTCCCAAGCCACCCCCATCAAGCGACCTGTCTGACCGTGGGTAGAATGAGCGATCGCAATTAAGGTAGGTTCTGCCCCGGCTTTCTGCAAATCTTGCACCACCAGTTCTGGACGGTGTGTTTTTTGGTAGCCCCAGCCTCCCGCTACTGTCAACGCACTCAGCAGACTGACCAGGGCAACGGTGATTACAACTGCTTTTCCGGCTGGAAGCAAGGTCTTCAAACTGCGCCATTTCAAACCGTACACAGATGGATGCACTATGCTCTTCACTTCTCCAAGCATCTTGTGCTGGGATATCCACCAGAGCTTTAATTCCACCGATTTGGGAGACTTTACCTCTTGTCCCCCCCAAAATTGGGGGGCTAGGGGGGCAAATGATTTAGAACTAGCAAACGATCGCCCTTCCGCGTCCTTCCAAAAGCTGGCTAAACTGGCGGCAACCAACAGCACGACTGCTGGGAAGTAAACAAAGTTAAACCGAAAAGCGCTGGTGATATCAGTTCCTAAACCGTAAGCAATTACAAAAAATAGAGCGATCGCGGTGCTCACAAAACTACTCAAGGTCATCAGAGACACTCGCTGATCAGATCCACTCCATTGCATTTGCAAGCCACGATAGATCACCCTTACAAACCAGACGATGATCACCAACATGATCGCGATAGAGGCGATCGCCACCCACCGAATCGGTGCTTGAATGGGCAAAAAGACAAACATTGTGATCCAGCCAGCCAGCGCTTGAATGAGCGGATCGAGCCACTGGAACCCGGATCGTCCCTCGGCATAAATCCAAGTCGTCAAATCATTGCCATAGAAGCTTTGCCATGCCGGAACCCACACCAAGACCCCTGCGGCTGTACCCAGTGCGATCGCCCCAATTCGCCCCCAAAATTTGAGGCTAGAAGTAGGAGATTTCAACCAAAAGCCCAGGAGAACCACTGCTTCGCTCAGCAACGTCAGCACAAAAAAATAGTGAGTTGCCATTCCGCAAGCATTGACCGCAATCCAAGCTCCCCCTAGCCACAGCGGTAACGACTGAGATTTAGAGCCAATTTGCAACGCCAGCACCCAACAACTCAACGAAGCAATCACCCACAAACTCACTAGCGTATAGTGACGAGCTTCTTGGGCTAAATACACGGCATAAGGAGACACTGCCATTAGCAACGCTGCAAGATGAGCGATCAGCCGAGACCGAAATGCTAACCATCCCAGCCCAAACATCGCTGGAATGGAGACAGCTCCTAACAACGCTGGCAGCGATCGCACAGCCCAAATCGTTACCCATCCCTCATGACTCGGAAACAAACGCATCCAAATATGGGCGATCAGAAAGTAAAGCGGTGGATGAGTACTCTCTGCCATTAAATGCTCAACGACTGCCCCCAGCCCCACAAATGGAGCGATTTGGAGCGGTTGCAGCAACTCATCTGAAGTCAGAATTTGATTGAGAGGAATGGTACGAAAACTATGGCCTAAGCTGAAGACGATGGTGGCGAACTCATCAGTCCACAGTGGCTTGAGGTCGAGATTCAGAAAACGCAAACCCAGACCCAGCCCAAACCAAATTAAGAGCAAACCTGCCTGGAGCCAGTCGCCTAAGAAACGGGTGGTCAATTTGCCTCGCCCTCACTTGACTTCTGTAACTCGCCAACTCAGTTTTACGTTAACCCAAAAGTTCCAAAAGGTAACGATAGCGATCGCGACTAGCTTTGCCACGTATGGATTGACATCCAAAATGTTGAATAAGAAATTGACAATCAAGGTGTTCAAAACTAATCCCAACAAGCAGATGGCGTTAAATTTCAGCAATCTTTTACCGCGTTGCCGCCATCCTCGCTGTTTTCTGGAAATATCTCCGAAAGTCCAAAGGTCGTTCCATAGAAAATTGTTGATAATGGCTAGCTCAACGGCGATCGAGTTGCTAGTCGTCAACCCCAGCCCCACAGATGTCCACAACAGATAAAACGTGGACATATCGACAAATAGCCCCGTTAAACCGACAAAACCAAAGCGAATGAAGCGGCTAAACAGCCATAATGACAAACGCAGCCGCAGCAAATGCCGCAAGTACTCGACATATTGCTTCCAGGTGACTTTACTCTCACCCCCTTGGCGCTCTTGGAAGACATAGCCCACTTCGGCAATTCGAGAAATATTGCCCCGTCCTAGCACTTCAATCAAAATCTTGTAACCCAGCGGACTCAGCGTTTTACCTGCGATCGCCGCTCGTCGCACCACAAAATAGCCGCTCATCGGGTCAGAAACTCGACCAATCACTTCTGGCAACATGATCAGCCCCAACAACTGAGCGCCTCGTGACAAAATCCGACGCATCAAGCTCCAACTACTAACTCCACCACCATCTACATGACGACTTGCGGTTGCTAGATCAGCTCCCTGCGCGATCGCTTCTAGCATTTCTAACAGCACTTCTGGCGGATGTTGAAGATCGCCATCAATCACACCCAGCACTTCACCGCGTGCCGCCTGCCAGCCTCGGATTACTGCCGTTGATAACCCCCGCTCACCCTGCCGCCGCATCACCCGCAAATTGGGAAACTCTGCTGTCAATGCTTGGGCGTGTTGCCACGTTTGATCTGGGCTGTCGTCATCGACCACGATCAGCTCATAGCGGTCTGGTAGTGCTTGATCGAGCAAACTACTGAGCGATCGCACCAACTCCTGAATATTTTTGCTTTCGTTGTAGGTCGGGATGATCAGCGAAAAATAGAGTGTTTGATCCGGTCGCGATCGCCCATCACTGTTGTCATCATCTTCTGGCAAATGAGCACCAGGGCTAGCAGCAACTTGTAGAGAACCAGATGGGGTAGGGAGAAGACTAAATGGGTTGGCACTCATATCGCAGCAAGATCAAGAAGGCACAGTGGAACTTCCTACACGAATCAAACTTTGCCCCAATTTTCAGAAGAACTTTAATGGAGCTTTCCCCAAACTTGGGGGACGGGAGGGGGCCGCAAAATATTCACGCAGGAAGCCTAGTGAGTTTAACGTACTTTCGCCTCAGCTTTAGATCAGCATAAAAAAAGCGGCAGAGTTATTAAGCTCTACCGCCTTCTTGATTAATTGAGTTTTAGAATTCGCTCAAGTGATTTACTGTTCGACTGCTTGAGGCAGCAACTCGCGCTTCTCACCTTGAAGCACTTTCACCTGACCGCCTTCATCGACATCCACCACTGCGGTGTCACCATCCTTGATGCGACCTGAGAGAATTTCCTCAGCTAAGCTGTCTTCAAGCAAGCGCATGATCGCTCGACGTAGCGGTCTAGCACCGTAGCTGGGGTTGTAGCCTTCTTCTACCAAGCGATCCTTAAACCGCTCAGTGACTTCCAGCGTAATTCCTTGGTCACGTAGACGGCTGAAAACTTCGTTCAGCATGATGTCAGCGATTTCCTTGACCTCGTCCTTCGTCAATTGACGGAAGACAATGATCTCATCGAGACGGTTGAGGAACTCTGGGCGGAAGTATTGCTTCAGCTCTTCGTTCACCAACGACCGGATGCGGTTGTATTGAGATTCGGCTTGGCTCTCGGTCGAGAACTCGAAGCCGAGACCACCGCCACCTTTCTCGATCACCTTAGAACCAATGTTCGAGGTCATGATCAAGAGCGTGTTCTTGAAGTCTACGGTGCGGCCCTTGGCGTCGGTCAAACGACCATCTTCCAAGATTTGCAGCAACATGTTGAACACGTCAGGGTGCGCTTTCTCAATTTCGTCAAACAGCACCACGGTGTAAGGCCGACGACGTACCGCTTCGGTGAGCTGACCGCCTTCGTTGTAGCCGACGTAGCCCGGAGGCGAACCGATCAGCTTAGAAACGGTGTGGCGCTCCATGTACTCAGACATGTCGAGGCGGATCATCGCATCTTCAGAACCGAAGAAGTAAGCCGCCAACGCCTTGGTCAACTCAGTTTTACCCACCCCGGTTGGCCCAGAGAAGATGAAGCTGGCGATCGGACGGTTGGGGTTCTTCAGACCCACACGTGCCCGACGGATAGCGCGAGAGACGGCTTTGACGGCTTCGTCTTGACCGATCAAGCGGCTGTGCAGGGTGTCTTCCATGTGCAATAGCTTCTCAGATTCAGATTCTGTGAGCTTGTTGACGGGAACCCCTGTCCAGGAGGCGACGATTTGAGCGATGTCTTCCTCATCCACAACGGGAGAGGTGTCTTCGTTA
>CBIHQL010000179.1:0-7724 GCA_966211855.1 uncultured bacterium | reverse complement strand
GGTAGGCTTGGGAGATATTAATCAAGACACACAAGCGATCGCTCAAGAGTTGATGGGTGATCTCAAGCAATCGGCTCATCAAGCTCAAGTTTTGATTTTAACAGTCAAGATTAACGACTTCGCGACGGATACGCTGTGCCAGATTGCCCAACGATTACGCAAACAGTATCCCAATATCCCTTGTCTTCTAGCTGTTACTTGCCTACACGAGGTTTATCCACCGGATACTGTTGATCATCCGGCTTATCCTCCTACTTTTCCAGAGGTCAACCGAGCCTTTAGTGCAATTCAAGAAGCTTTTGACGGACTCTGCGATCGCGCGGTCATGATTGATTTCACCTTAGAAGAAGATGAATATCAACCTGTTTTTTATGGTTTAGAAGCGTTTCGTGATGCATTAGCAGATCTTCTTCCAGAAGCAGAAGCTCGTGCTATTCACGAATTACTTGATCAGGGAGCGGGAGAGCAGATCGGTAATCTGTATCGTGATGTAGGGCGACGATATATTTTGCCATTTTCGATTATGGCAGCAACGCTCGCAGCAGTTCCTTTACCGTTTGCCACCATGCCTGTCTTGACCGCTTTGCAGGTGTCAATGGTCGGTTTGTTAGGGAAACTCTATGGACAAACCCTCACCCCTTCTCAGGCCGGAGGCGTTGTCAGTGCGATCGCTGGCGGTTTTCTCGCTCAGGTGATCGGGCGAGAACTAGTCAAGTTTATTCCTGGCTTTGGTAGCGTAATTGCTGCGTCCTGGGCGGCTGCTTATACCTGGTCTTTAGGCGAAGGAGCTTGCGTTTACTTTGGGGATCTGATGGGTGGTAAAAAGCCTGACCCCCAGAAAATTCAAGCGGTTATGCAAGAAGCATTTCAGTCTGCCCAGGAACGGTTTAAGGGGATCAAGCGTTAACTAAAGCGTATGACTGCTCAACCTGTTGTTTGGCTTTATGAGTCCAAACCTTAGCCGCTAAAGCTTCATGAGGGCTATTGAAGCTCACGGGATAGGGAGGGTCTATTTCTACCTCGTTTAGTCCTTGAGCTGTAGATTCTACCAAGCTGACAATCCAAGGTAAGAAATCTAGGATCTCTTCGGGCAAAACGGTCAGCTCAAACTGCCACTTGCGGTTCAAGCCCCGGCAAGAAGAACTTTTTCGAGCGACTGAGATCTCGCCAGCCCCTTGATTAATCGTGAGCCGTAGAATGCAGGGACGTTGCGACCCCAAGCGATCGGGTGCTTGATGAGCGTAGATACTAATGTAGTTTAAATGCTGATTTTGATCAGTCCAAGATGCTACTAAAGAACTGCTGCTGTATGAGCTGCCACTAATTTTGACAGGCACCTGCATTGCAGTAGCGAACAGTGTATAAAATTCTCGTCTGAGGTTGGCAATCGTTCGGATCGTTTCTGGTGTCACAGTTGCTCTACCTCTTGCAGTGGCTCAATTTCTGGCTCTCTCAAATTCATTACCCCAGTTGCAATTGTGGATAAAGTATTTTTAGGGCGAGCCTATGCACCCTAAAAATACGCTAACTGGAGTGAAACCTAGTTAATCTCAAGAGTTACATCTCTATCTATAGCGGGTATGGCGCTTGCGCTGTCTATGTTTCGCTAAAGTTTTCCGCTTCTCTTTTTCGCCCGGTGTTTCAAAATGCCGATTCTTTTTCATATCCTGAAAAATACCTGCTTTAGAAACCTGGCGTTTAAACCGTCGTAAAGCGGACTCAATTCCTTCATTCTCGCCTAAGACTACTTGAGTCATGCTTATTACTCCTTATAGAGATCCTACCGATCATCGAGCACCGACCTGCAAGCGAATACCTAATTTGGCTAAAGCGCGTGCCTGTACCTGTCGGAGACTCTAAAGCTTAAGGGTGAACGGAACGCTTAATAGCGGCGATCGCTCCGACGGTTATTGTTGTTGCCCCAGCCCCCTGATGAGCCTCTATCTTCGCGGGGTCGAGCTTTACTGACTTTCAGATCGCGCCCCATCCATTCAGCCCCGTCTAGCGCTTCAATGGCAGCGGTTTCTTCAGCATCATTGGTCATCTCAACGAAAGCAAACCCGCGCACTCGGCCTGTTTCACGGTCAGTGGGTAACTGTACTCGGTTAACGGTACCGTATTCTCCAAAAGCGCTCTTGAGGTCTTCTTGGCTCACTTCGTAAGATAGATTACCAACGTAAATCGACATAAATCATCTCCAAATCAAAAAATGTAGAGAAGTAGATCCGGAGAAACACTTGTCGATAAAAACCAAGTTGGCGTCTCAAAACCGAAAATAATCCTGCACCCTGTGACTATAACACAGCAATTCAGCAAGCTAGGGATTAAATACGCTGCTAAACCCCTAGAGATAAATCTAGGTAAAGGATTCATTCAAATCGGAAATTAATCTTTGTATTTGAAAGCAGCCTGTAAATAGTGGGTAGAAGCGTCGAGTTCGGTTTGCTGGCGTGCTGTCTCCCAGCCTAGAGCATCTCCTAAAAGCTGCACAACACGGGGTAATGCGGTTAGGGCAGCTTGCTGATCGAGAAAACTGAGACGGGTGCGGCGAGCAAGGACATCAATTGCGCTACAGGCAGACTCATACTGAGCTGTATAGATAACTTCTGCTTCTAAGTATGGATAATGGGCTACTAACCGCTGACCATAGCCTTGCTGTGTGAGGTCGGCAATCAGAGCAGCCCGATCGCCATAAGCGTGATGTAGATAAGCCGCAACATCTGTATCTAAACCGTATGTTTTTTGGAGTTGCAAGTCTCCTTCTGGTTGGTAATCTGCTGCTCCCACCAGTTTAAGGTTCTCAGTTTGTGAGGGGCGATCGCACTCAAGATTCCCTATCTGTAATGCGGCATCTACTGTATCTAAGGCCATCTTGCGGTAGGTTGTCCATTTGCCGCCTGTGATGGTTAACAACCCAGACTCGCTGACATTAATCACATGATCGCGAGAGAGCTTTGCAGTAGTTGCCGCTTGAGGATTAGATACCAGTGGACGTAACCCGCTCCAAGCAGAACGAATCTCTGTTGGTGTTATAGCTTTAGTAAAGTATTGCTGGAGGTGGTGCAGGATGTAATCAATCTCTGCGGCAATGGGTTGAGGATTGTCAGATAGCTCTGTTGGGTTGTCTGTGGTGCCAATAAGGGTGTGCCCTAACCAAGGCAAAATAAACAAAACACGCCCATCTTCAGTTTTAGGAATTAAGATACCGGTGTCGGGTGGCGAAAATTTGGCATCTAGAACAATATGAGTGCCTGAACTGACATGGAGTAGCGGAGGAATCTGGGGATCATCTAAGCGCCGAATCTCATCGGTAAATGGGCCTGTGGCGTTAATGACGACTTTAGCAGCGATCTCCCAAGTATTTTTAGTAAGGCGATCGCGGACGGTAGCTCCACAGACTTTTCCTTGGGCTTTGTTGAGAGAGACAACTTCGATATGATTGACCACCACTGCACCCTGTTCGGCGGCTGTGAGCGCTAAAGTGACATTCATCCGAGCGTCATTAAATTGCCCATCGTAGTAAACTACTCCGCCCGATAGCCCATCAGCCTTGAGAAGCGGAAAGCGATCGCGGATCTCCTGAGCAGATAGAAAACAACTGGGAGCGAGATTTGCTTTGCCTGCTAATAGATCGTAGAGTTTCAACCCCGCCCAATAATAGGGAATTTGCAGTGGTTGGTAGAGCGGCATGACGATGGGTAGGGAATGAGCTAGGTGAGGCGCAATTTGCAGCAAAGTGGCTCGCTCTTTGAGGGCATCTCGTACCAAATTAAATTGCCCGCGATCGCCCTGTAAGACGGCTTGCTCAAGATAACGCACGCCACCATGAATCAGTTTGGTGCTACGGCTGCTGGTGCCAGATGCAAAATCATCTCGCTCGACTAAAGCCACTTGCAAGCCCCGAGTCGCAGCATCAAGAGCAATGCCTGTTCCTGTGGCTCCACCCCCGATGACCAAGAGATCAAAAGCTTTAGATTGTAGATGATCGATCTGTGATTCTCGGTTCATGAGTCTATGTCTAAAAATTTGCCCAATCTTTTGCTCGTTCTACTGCCCTTCTCCAAGTCTCTAAGAGATGCTGTCGTTGACTAGCGGGCATTTGAGGTTCAAAGCGGCGATCGCTCTGCCAGATTTCAGCAATTTCGTGGGTATCAGACCAATACCCAACGGCTAAACCAGCTAAATATGCGGCTCCTAAAGCGGTGGTTTCTGTGATCTTCGGGCGCACCACAGGCACTCCTAAAAGATCGGCTTGAATCTGCATCAACAAATCATTGTTAGAAGCGCCCCCATCCACTCGTAACTCTTGCAAAGGGATACCACTATCTTGATTCATGGCCTCTACAACATCACAGACTTGAAAAGCAATTCCCTCCAAAGCAGCGCGGGCAATATGTCCAGTCGTGGCTCCTCGGCTCAACCCCAGGATTGTACCTCTGGCATATTGATCCCAATGAGGGGCACCCAGGCCAGCAAAAGCAGGGACAAGATAAACGCCACCATTGTCGGTCACGGTACGAGCCAATGGTTCGATCTCGGCAGAGTTGCGAATCATACCCAGTCCATCTCGCAACCATTGCACTAACGCTCCAGCAATAAAGATACTTCCTTCGAGAGCGTAGTTAATTTGGTTTTGCCGCTGCCATGCCACAGTAGTTAGTAGTTGATAGTGCGAGGCGATCGGTTGTGTGCCTGTATTCATGACCATGAAACACCCAGTGCCGTAGGTGTTCTTCCCCTGTCCTGTTTGAAAACAACTCTGCCCAAAGGTTGCTGCCTGTTGATCGCCTGCTACACCCGCGATCGCAACTTCTGCTTGTAACCAACTACTCGCTTCTCCATAGATCTCGGAAGAAGATTTAACTTCTGGTAATAAGGCGCGAGGGATATCTAAAATTTGTAAAATTTCATCATCCCAATCGAGGGTATGGATATTAAACAACAAGGTACGAGAGGCATTGCTGACATCAGTAGCGTGGACTTTACCTTGGGTGAGTTTGTAGATTAGCCAACTGTCTACTGTACCGAATGCCAACTCTCCTCGATTAGCTAGGTCTTTGGCTCCCTCAACATTGTCTAAAATCCAAACGAGCTTACTGGCAGAGAAATAAGCATCAAGCACTAACCCGGTTTTTTGCTGAAAGAGATCACTCAACCCCTGCGCTTTGAGGCGATCGATAAATTGAGCCGTGCGGCGGTCTTGCCAAACGATCGCGTTGTAAATGGGCTGTTGGGTTTTGCGGTTCCAGACAATAGTAGTCTCTCGCTGGTTGGTAATGCCGATCGCAGCTATGTCGGTGGCGCTAATCTGGGCACGGGCGATCGCTTCTGCCATCACGCCAAACTGACTCGACCAAATCACTTCTGGGTCATGCTCGACCCAACCTGGTTGTGGAAAAATTTGAGGAAATTCTTTTTGGGCGATCGCGACTGTATTGCCTTGCCGATCAAACACGATCGCCCGTGAGCTGGTGGTTCCTTGGTCTAGCGCCAGTACAAATTTGCTCATAGATCTACCCAAATTATCCGGTTGCCACGCTGTATGAGCTGAAACCCATATAGACAGGGGATCATTTCTCTAGATACTATGGTAGACCGTGCCTTTGGCGGCAAAAGTAAATAAACGTGTCAGGGTGAGTATGTCAGCGATCGCAGCAACGATAGTTTTGCTCTTTTTTCCTGCCTGTGTGGGGTTGTTGGGTCAGGTCTTGGGAGACGCAGCGCTTGCTGACAAACTACTGGCACTGGGGATTTTGCTGCTTTGTGTGGATCAAGCTCGCATGGCTGTTGTGGATTTAGAACAAGTCGCAGCGGTCAAACGACAAGTTGCTGACCCTCGTTTACAGCGTTTTCATCAGGTTACCCTGACTACTATTTTTGTGGAGTTGTGTGGCTTTTACGGCGCATCTATTTCACTAGGTTGGGGTGCGATCGCCATCTTGCTTAGCCAAATTTGGTTTCATCTCGGTGCTGGCATTCAACTTGACCCTACTGCCAAAATTCCGATTCAGTCTTGGGGCATTCGCGATCGCTTACCTGTACTCATCGCCAATATCATCGGTCTAGTTCTGGTCAGCCTATGGATGCTAGCGATCGCCCCCTTGTGGATCAGTAGCGGATTGTTGGGACTGTTGCTGCTCTATGGTTGCGGTAAGTATGTATGGATTACTCAGAACAGTAGCCTTTAAAGGATGAGTGGATGGATTTTAGCTTGCACTTCTGCAATAATGTCTTCGGATACAGCATCAACAAACTGAACACGACGAGCTTTCCAGTCTAGGCACCGAATCTGGTCTACAAGAATGACACCCTGAACTTGCAATCCATCTGGCAAGAGAACTTCAAAGGGATATCCCTTTTGGTGCGTTGTAATGGGCATTAATAGAGCCAAGGAACTGCGCTGGTTATAAGCCTGGGGTGACAACACAAAAGCGGGTCTATGGCCTTTTTGCTCGTGTCCTTTTGTAGGGTCAAAATCTAAGTAGACGATATCACCCCGATGAGGAATGTAGACATTGGACTGTATCACCAAGCTTCATTCCCCGCAGCCGCGCCGTGAATAACCTCACCATGAAGATTTTCTGGCGTGATTGCCTCAATCAGTTCTTCTAGTGAATACTGACGGCGAGATTGAGGCTTGATGACAAGATTTCCATCTACCAAGACAAGCTCTATCTCGGTGCCCTCTATTAAGTTAATTTCTCTAGCTAAATGCTGTGGAATTCTGACAGCAAGACTATTTCCCCACTTAGCAACTGTTGCAACCATCACTGCCTCTCTAGCTATTATTAGCCTAGAAATTTGCCAGATTTAAGTATCAGTATATACTTTGTGTCTACAGCTTAGCAACTCAAAAAATAATTAGCAAGCAGATCGTGCCATGTGGATTGCTCAATAAGGCGATCGCTTCTGTGTTATGCCTAGCTAACGTAATAATTGCCGCGATCCAATCACAAGAATAAACCACCAATGGAAGCCCGAATTGCATACTTGAATGCAGATTTGAGAGCTATTTTAGAAATATCCGCTGCTAATTCCTGAACTTCTGGGTCTAACTCTTTCCAAACTTTATCTGTCAGGAAACTTCGGCTAGATGTCTCTATCTGAAGGGTTTGAGCACCTGTTGCGTTAACTTCTCGCTTTAACCACTCCAGTGCTTTTTTAGTAGCTTCGTCTTTGGTGTGACCGACTGCTGTTCCTTGCAGTCCCTTATGAGTGACGGTTGCATGGAATAAACCATTGACAATGGGTTTAACATTTAGCTCCACATCTAAGTCGTTCCATGCTTCATCTGCAAGTAACTTAGCGTATAGTTCTTGTTCATCATCAAGTTCATCTTTGGTAGTGTCTGGACTGGAACCTGCTTTGATGTGAGAAGCTTGGGCTGCTGCTTCAATCTCGCGCTTCAACCACTCCAAGGCTTTTTTAGTGGCTTCATCTTTGGTATGACCAACTGCTGTTCCTTGTAACCCTTGATGAGTAATGGTTGCGTGGAATAGATTATTGACAATAGGCTTAACTTTTAGTTCCATATCCCACACATCTCACGGGTTAAGAGTCGGTTGTTTTTACAGAATACCAATTTGAGCGGTCTAGTCGATAAACAGAACAGTCATCGTCACCGAAGCGTCGATGCTCTACAAATTGGAAGCCAAGACGTTCGTAGAAACGATGGGCGCGGGTATTGTTAGATAGTGGATCAATGAGTATGGCGGTGACTAGCG
>CBIHQL010000178.1:0-7752 GCA_966211855.1 uncultured bacterium | reverse complement strand
CAAGATGAAGCTCAGATTCAGTCCACTTTTGAAACCGTAAAAGAAAAGTGGGGCCGCATCGATATCTTGATTCATTGCTTAGCATTTGCCAACAAAGAAGACCTGTCGGGTGAATTTAGTGCGACCACTCGCCAAGGCTTTATTACTGCCATGGAAATCAGCACTTATTCCCTCATTCAATTGAGTGGTGCGGCTAAGCCTCTGATGACCGAGGGCGGCAGTATTGTCACCTTGTCTTATCTGGGTGGGGTGCGCGTTGTGCCCAACTACAACGTCATGGGCATCGCCAAATCGGGTCTAGAGATGAGCGTGAAGTATCTCGCATCAGAAATGGGGCCACAAAATATTCGGGTTAACGCGATTTCTGCGGGGCCAATTCGTACCCTGGCATCGTCTGCGGTGGGTGGCATTCTCGATATGATCCACCACGTCGAAGAAGTTGCCCCTCTACGCCGCACTGTTACCCAAACCGAAGTCGGAAGTGCTGCCGCGTTCTTGTGCAGTGATCTTGCCAGCGGGATTACCGGGCAAATTCTCTATGTCGATGCTGGCTATGAGATCATGGGAATGTAAGAGCTTGAGTTGAACTCGACTCCAACTTTCCTGAATCTTTGCTAATTGTGAGTTGTGGCCTGCGATCGCGGGCTGCAAAATTTGCCTTCTTCCCACGGATAATGCCATGCAAACCACTGTTCCCGGACTGTCTTCTCAAGAAAACCAAGCTCCTGCTTCTGCTTTAGTAGTGCCAGCCCGGACAGCTTCGGTGAGTCGCAAAACTGGCGAAACTGATGTGCATGTCACGATCAATTTAGACGGTCAAGGCCGCTGTCATGCCGCTACAGGAATTCCGTTTCTTGACCACATGCTGCATCAAATTGCCTCCCACGGGTTGATCGACTTAGACGTACGGGCGACAGGTGATATCGAAATTGATGACCACCACACCAATGAAGATGTGGGCATTACATTAGGCCAAGCACTGCACCAAGCTTTGGGCGATCGCAAAGGGATTTTCCGGTTCGGCAACTTTTTAGCTCCCCTCGACGAAGCCCTCATTCAAGTCGCGTTGGATCTCTCAGGTCGCCCTCATCTTGGCTATGGCTTGCAAATCCCGACCGAGCGAGTTGGCACTTACGATACGCAATTGGTGCGCGAATTTTTTGTGGCCTTGGTGAACCACAGCCAAATGACGCTGCATATCCGGCAACTCGATGGCATTAACTCCCACCACATTATCGAAGCGACCTTCAAAGCGTTTGCGCGATCGCTCCGCATTGCCACAGAAATCGACCCCCGACGCGCCCAATCCATTCCTAGCTCCAAGGGTGTGCTGTAGTCAGAAGCGGGTTCTCCTGAACGCCTCTTCCAAACCTCTCCCCAAACCCCTCTCCTGCGAGGCGAGGGGCTTTAAATTTTGCTCCCCTTCCCTAGGAGGGAAGGGGCTGGGGGTTAGGTTTTAAGAATCGCTTGATTTTGGGCATCCAAAAATTTGAGTTGTTGGTAGAGCATGGCAATTCGCGGCAACAGCACACCCGCTTGCTCTGCGGCTCGTAAGGGGTTGCCGAAAATCGCTTCAACTTCTAAAGGGCGCTTCTCGTCGCAGTCGATCTTCATGCTGGTGCGGTAGGGCTGCATTTTGGCTGTGTCATCCAGCATTTTTTGGATGAAGTCATCACCGATCGCTCGTCCCCAAGCCGCAGCACCTTGAGACACTTCTTGCATGAGTTGCTTGGCGAGTTCATAAGTGTAGCGATCGGTCATTAGCTCATCAGTTGTGGCCTTGAGAACCACCGACAACCCATTAAACGGAATATTCCAGACCAACTTTCGCCACCGAGCCAGGAGTAAATCTTCAGCCAGGTAAATCGGAATACCCGCAGCAGTAAAGTCAGTCGCAATCGCTTGCATCGCCTCGGTAACGCCACAAGCACGATCGCCAGGGGTATAAGCACCGAGGGTAATCGCTCCGTAATCAAGATGCCGGATGTGCCCTGGCCCCACTTTGTTAGAGCAAATAAAGCACAGCCCACCGACTACCTGAGCTGATGGCGCAATTTGGGCCACTTCTGCTTCTAGGCCCAGGCCATTCTGCAAAACCAGGATGATACTGTTTGCTTGCAGGAGTGGAGGCAGTAGAGTCGGCAGTAAGTGGTTTTGAGTGCTTTTTAATGCCACAACTACAACATCACAGGGGGGCATTGCCGTCACTTGCTGATAAGCCTTCACACTCGGCAATGTAAAGTCACCTTCTGGAGACTCAATGCGTAGCCCTTGTTGTCGCACTTGCTCATAGTCGCGATGCAGCAAGAAATGTACCTCGGCTCCGGCTTGTTGCAACCGCGCCCCATAAAACCCACCCAAAGCGCCTGTGCCTAAAATCGCATAACGACGCTGCCCGACTGCACCTGAAGATCCCTCCATGTTGCGAAACTCCTATGTTCCGATTCCTGCTTTTCAAAAATACTTCAGCAGAGGTACCCAGCTCTAGGCAGGGTTTTAAGCGTCAAAGAACAAGGCTTGTAGCGATCGCAGCTCAAGACACGTAGAAATTTGCTCGTTATCATGTTCAGTATTGATATTTATTAAAAATTATCAATGATTGTTTCTGAATCTGGTTTTGCCAAAATCAAGGCTGCTTTAACAGACAAAATTTTCTTTGGTCATCAGCCGACCCCTGAGCTAACCGCCATTCTGCTGGTTTACTTTGTGCAAGGCATTTTGGGGTTAGCACGCTTAGCCGTCAGCTTCTTCCTCAAAGACGAACTCGGCATTGGCCCAGCACAGGTTTCGGCGTTGATGGGGGTGGCAGCGCTGCCTTGGATGGTCAAACCACTGTTTGGGTTTATCTCCGATGGGTTGCCTATTTTCGGCTATCGGCGGCGACCTTATTTAATCTTATCGGGCTTTTTAGGGGCGTTCTCTTGGCTCGCCTTAGCCACGCTGGTACATAACGTTTGGGCCGCCACACTTGCGATCGCCTTAAGCTCGCTGTCGGTTGCCGTCAGTGATGTAATTGTCGATTCCCTAGTCGTCGAGCGGGCGCGGCACGAATCAGTCAGTGCGGCGGGTTCGTTGCAATCGTTGTGTTGGGGGGCTTCAGCTTTTGGGGGACTGCTGACCGCCTACTTTAGCGGGGCCTTGCTCCAACACTTTGACACGCATACCGTATTTTTAATTACGGCCTCATTCCCGTTAATCGTATCGGCGGTTGCTTGGCTGATTGCCGAATCACGAGTAGAGTCGCGGCCTGATTGGGCAGTCGTGAAGCACCAGTTGCAGCAACTTCGGCAAGCAGTGACGCAAAAGTCGATTTGGTTGCCCACCGCATTTCTATTTTTGTGGCAAGCGACCCCCACGGCAGACTCGGCTTTTTTCTACTTCACGACCAATGAGCTGGGGTTTCAACCAGAGTTTTTAGGGCGAGTGCGTTTGGTCACGAGTATTGCGTCCTTGATCGGCATCTGGTTATTCCAACGGTTCTTTAAGGAAGTGCCGTTCCGGGTGTTTTTTGCCTGGACAACTATTCTTTCGTCTGTGCTGGGCATGAGCATGTTGCTGCTGGTGACCCACACCAACCGCCTGATTGGTATTGACGACTATTGGTTTAGTTTGGGTGACAGCTTAATTTTGACTGTGATGGGGCAGATCGCTTACATGCCTGTGCTGGTCTTGGCAGCGAGACTCTGCCCTCCGGGAGTAGAAGCGACCTTGTTTGCCTTGTTAATGTCAGTTACTAACCTGGCAGGGTTGCTGTCTTACGAATGTGGGGCAGTGCTGATGCATGGGTTAGGCATCACAGAAACCAACTTTGAGCGGCTGTGGTTGCTCGTCATCATCACCAACCTCAGCACCCTACTTCCATTGCCGTTTTTGGGATGGCTACCAGGTCGGGAAGATCAAACTGCAACCGGAACCGAAAGTTTACAAGCAGTTCCGGCGATCGAGCATGATGCGATGGCGAGCAAGCATTTAGGTCAACCCTTCTTGCCAGATTTAATGTCTGAGTGGGTACCTCAAGCGATGCGCCCCGAGCCTGTCGAAGAACCCATCGACTAGCTTTAGTAGTTTGTTTGGCAACCGCTACTTAGAGATAGGTGAGCGGTAATTTTTCCTCAGTTCTTAGCCCCTTAAGTCTTATGCAAAGTTTTCAGCTTCAAGAGCGTGCGACGACCGTTCCCGTTGACCCCTACAATCCGCAAGAATGGCAGCAAGGCTATCGATCGCTGCGCAAAGAATTTGACTATTGGATTGATGAGATTGACGGGACGATTCCGCCTGAGTTAACTGGCACGCTGTTTCGCAATGGCCCCGGTTTGCTGGATGTGAATGGACAGCGGTTGCACCACCCCTTTGATGGCGATGGCATGATTTGCGCGATCGCTTTTCAAGACGGTAAAGCCCACTTCCGCAATCGCTTCGTCCGCACCGAAGGCTTTGTCAAAGAACAAGCGGCAGGCAAAATCTTGTATCGTGGCGTGTTTGGCACCCAAAAACCAGGAGGTTGGCTCGCCAATGCCTTTGATTTCAACCTCAAAAACATTGCCAACACCCAAGTCATCTACTGGGGCGGCAAGCTCTGGTCTTTGTGGGAAGCAGCCGAACCCCATCAACTCGACCCTCTATCTCTAGAAACTTTAGGAAAAGACTACTTAGATGGGGTGTTAGCGCCCGGAGATGCCTTTGCTGCCCACCCTTGGATTGATCCCAGTTCTGAACAAGATGGTGGCGCGCCTTGTTTGGTCAACTTCTCGATCAAGCCGGGGCTTTCAACGACTATCACCATCTATGAGTTGGATGTAGCGGGTAAAGTGGTGCGGCAGCACGCTCACTCGGTGCCTGGGTTTGCCTTCATTCACGACTTTGCAATTACACCCAACTACTGCATCTTTTTCCAAAACCCGGTGAGCTTTAACCCCTTACCGTTTGCTCTAGGTTGGCAGGGGGCTGGTGAGTGCATCCAGTTCCAACCTGAGAAACCTACCCAAATGGTTATCATTCCGCGCCGTCCAGGTCAGCCGATGCAGACTTTAGCCGCGCAATCGGGGTTTGTATTTCACCATGCCAATGCTTTTGAAGATCAAGGATCGATCTATGTTGACTCGATCTGCTACGAGGCGTTGCCAGAAGTAGAGTCTGGGTCAGACTTCCGGGAAACAGACTTTAAGGCGCTAAAACCAGGGCAACTCTGGCGCTTCTGCCTAGATTTAGCGAATCAGCGTGTAGAACGCCGATTACTGGAAGGCCGCTGCTGCGAATTTCCGTTTGTGCATCCAGCCCGCGTCGGTCGCTCTTACCGCTATACCTATGTAGGAGCAGCGCATGAGGCAGAAGGGAATGCGCCGTTGCAAGCGATTCTCAAGGTTGATGTAGAATCGGGCGATCGCCAACTTTGGAGTGCCGCACCTCAAGGGTTTGTCGGCGAACCCGTATTTGTGCCCCGTCAAGCCTGCTCGGCAGACAACCTCTATACCGAGATGATTGGCAAAGAAGATGACGGTTGGGTATTGACTCTGGTTTATGACGCGAAGTGCGATCGCTCTGATGTCGTGATTCTGGATGCTCAGGATTTAACCAAAGGCCCCATTGCTCGTTTACACCTGAAGCACCATGTGCCTTACGGGCTGCACGGCAACTTTACTCCCCACTATTTTGGGCCTCGCGATCGCTGAAAATAGGCTCTCTCAGGGGGTTTCGAGTGCTCAAGCTAGATTAGGTAGTTGAGGAGACAATTCAGAAAAAATACCTATAGGTAGATTTCTGTCAATTTTTGCCGCTGCCATACTTGGTCTAGCTTGGTTCTACTGTTGTCTTCTTCCTAAGCCTATGAGAATTGCCCAAATTGCACCTCTGTGGGAACGAGTCCCCCCGTTTCGTTACGGAGGCATTGAGTTAATTGTCAGCTTGTTGACTGAGGAACTGGTGCGGCGGGGACATGAAGTGACGCTGTTTGCATCCGGCGATTCAATCACCACGGGCCAACTGAAATCGGTTCATGAAAAAGCCTTGCGGTTAGACGAACGCGTTAAAGAAGCCGGACTGTATGAGCAGATGATGCTCGCTCAGGTTTATCAGCAAGCCCATCATTTTGACATTATTCACTCCCACGTAGGCTGTGCCGCTCTCCCCTATACCGGATTTGTTAAAACTCCTACCGTGCATACAACGCACGGTATTTTTACGCCCGATAACGAGAAAATGTTTCGTCAGTTTGCGTGGCAGCCTTACATCAGTATTAGTGAAGCGCAGCGCGAACCTCGACTGGGGTTAAATTACGTTCACACGGTTTATAACGGCATTGATACCTCGGTTTATCCTTTCCAATCGGAGCCTACGCAACCTGCTTATCTAGCATTTGTCGGTCGTCTGTCACCCGAAAAAGGCCCCCAAGAAGCGATCGCGATCGCCAAAGCAGCAGGGTTACCTCTCAAAATGGCGGGTAAAGTCGATCCGGTAGACCGCGCTTTCTATCAGGAGCAAATTGCGCCCTTGATCGACGGTGAACAAATTCAATACCTGGGAGAAGTTTCTCACGAAGAGAAAGTGCAACTCTTGGGCGGCGCTACAGTAACCCTATTCCCGATTACCTGGCGCGAACCCTTTGGCCTAGTGATGATTGAATCAATGGCGACGGGCACTCCAGTCATTGGCATGAGCCTCGGTTCGGTGCCAGAAGTGATTGCTCACGGTAAGACTGGCTTTGTCTGCCATACGCAAGAACAAATGATTGCATCTGTGTCAGCCGCCACCAAACTCAGCCGTCAAGCTTGCCGGGATCATGTCATGGAGCGCTTTAGTGTGGCTAGCATGGTGAATGAGTATGAGAGAGCCTATCAAATGGTGTTGAGGAGCAATAACTAGTCAGCCATCCACATCCTTCAACTAGCTCCTCATTTTCTCTGCTCTCGCTACCCGTAAATCGAGCTAAAACCTAACCCCCTTCTGCCTGAAAGAAACAGGGTGGTTTCATACAAGAAAAGAAATCCGAACCAAGCCCCCCTAGCCCCCCAAATTTGGGGGGAATCTAGTCAAAGTCCCCCAGAATTGGGGGATTTAGGGGGCAGTGCAAGGAGCAAAATGATAGTTCAGTTTTTCTTTCAAGAGCATGAAACCACCTTGCATTCTGCCTGAGAGAAGGGGGAAGCTAAACTGCTTTGTTTGGGAAAGGTTTGTGCGCTCAACTTGCTTTCAGGAGTTGATGTATACGCCATGACTGCATCGGGTGGGGTAGTCAACTTGTAATTTTGTCTGGATTTGTGAGGCACTTATGACACCTGATCTCATTGAGATAGAAGGGAGAACTTTTGCCCCCGCTGAGCAAATACCAATTCCGGAGTGGCCCTGCACTTTGGGCGATCGCCCCCAGCCAACGCTGACTCTCAAAGACGATGACTTGTTTTTGATTACTGACTTGCTGGGTAATATTTCGGGCTGTTTTGAGTCAGACCGTCCCACCAGTATGGGCTTATTTTGCCAAGACACTCGGTTTCTCAGCCGCTTAGAACTGCAAATTGAAGGGCGATCGCCAGTGCTCTTGAGTAGCGATGCCAGTAAAGGGTTTGTGCTTTCAGTCTTGTGCGCCAACCCCCACATTGAAGATCGCCTGCAAGCTGAAACCATTAGCATTCAGCGAGAACTGGTGCTAAATGGGGGTCTGTTTGAAGAACTCCACATCATCAACTACGGCACCGAAGCTGTCCAGTTTGAACTCAGCCTTAGTTACGATGCCGATTTTGCCGATTTGTTTGAAGTCCG
>CBIHQL010000177.1:0-7821 GCA_966211855.1 uncultured bacterium | reverse complement strand
TTCATCGCGACATAGGTGGGGGTGGTGGAGTTAGGGTCAACCCCTGGCTCTTCGCGATACCCAGGAACCGCCTTGCCTTTCATCCATCCAGCAGAATACTGACCCCGAATCGCTGAATACTCTAAGTTATGCTCGTCAGCTAAGTGAGTTGCTTGAATAACTTTTACTTTTTCGGTGCGGATACTATCGGCATCGAGAGAGTTGGGGGGTTCCATCGCCGTCAAGCAAAACAGTTGCATGAGGTGGTTTTGCACCATATCTCGCAATGCGCCAGAGGTTTCGTAATACCCTGCCCGATCTTCTACGCCTACCGTTTCAGCGACGGTAATCTGAACGTGGTCAACAAATTGCCGATTCCACAACGGCTCAAAGATGGCATTGGCAAACCGGAATACCAGCAAATTCTGAACCGTTTCTTTGCCCAGGTAGTGGTCAATGCGATAAACCTGTTCTTCTTTGCAGACCTGTCGCACCACCTGGTTGAGGGCTTGAGCTGAGCTGAGGTCACGCCCAAAGGGTTTTTCGATCACGAGGCGGCTTTTTTGGGGATCGTCCAGCATTCCTGCGCCGCCTAACTGCCGGATGGCTTCGCCAAAAAACTTAGGTGAAACTGCTAGATAAAAAACTCGGTTGCCTCTCGTGCCGCGTTGACCATCAAGCTCTTCTAAAAAGTCTTTGAGTTTTAAGTAGCCATCGGGGTCGTCAATATCGCCCGAAAAGTAGTACAGCCCTTGGGCAAAAGCATTCCACACTTCCTCAGAGCCGATGCCATCAGAAAACTGCTCAACGCCTTCTCGCATTTGTTCGCGGAAGTAGTCATGGCTCCAAGGCCGACGTGCTACCCCAACGATCGTCAGTTCGGGAGGTAATCGGCGTTCTCGTTTTAAGTGATAAATAGCCGGGACGAGTTTGCGCTGCGTTAAATCCCCCGATGCTCCGAAGATCACCATGATCAGGGGTTCTGGAATCCGCTCCTGCTGCAAACCGACGCGTAGGGGGTTTTCGCTCAGAGTTACCATATTGAGATTTACAAATAGAAGGAGTGGGGCAAATGGGGGAAACTGAAGAACCTCTCCCCAAACCCCTCTCCTAAAAGGCGAGGGGCTTTGAATTTGGTCTTGCTCCCCTTCCCTGCTAGGGAAGGGGTTGGGGGTTAGGTCTCATCTAAACGGGAGACAACCGATTGATTTTTTCGCTCAAGGCCTGCATCAACGAGTTGAAGGGTTGAACGAATTTGTCGAGGCCATCTTGGAGTAAATCGTCCATGACCTGATCGAGGTTGATATTGATGTCGGGGTCTTTGAGGCTCTCAATCAGGTTGTACGCTTGATCAATGTCACTTTCGATGCGGCTGGCAACTTGACAGTGGTCAGCGCAAGCTTCGATTGTGCTTGGGGGTAAGGTATTGACGGTTTCTGGCCCCACCAACTCATCGACGTACATGACATCACTATAGTTGGGGTTTTTGGTGCCGGTGCTGGCCCAGAGGAGGCGTTGAACGTTGGCACCTTTGGCGGCTAGAGCTTGCCAGCGATCGCTCTGAATGATTTCTTTGTATTTTTGGTAAGCAATTTTGGCATTGGCGATCGCAACTTTACCCAAGACTGCCCGTAGTTTCGCTTCTTTCTCCAAGCGATCGACTCCGGCTTTGAGTTGAGCTTCAATCTGAGCATCAACATTGCTGTCAATGCGGCTGAGAAAGAAGCTGGCAACCGAGGCGATTTTGCTGATATCTTGACCATCGGCAACGCGGCCTTCTAGCCCTCGGATGTAAGCCCAAGCGGTTTCGATGTAGCTATTCACCGAGAACAACAGTGTCACATTGACATTGATGCCGTCACGGATCACTTGCTCAACGGCAGGTAAACCCTCATTTGTACCGGGGATCTTGATCATCACGTTCGGGCGATCGATCTCACGATAGTAGCGGCGAGCTTCCTCGATAGTTTTTTGCGTGTCGTTCGCAATGTTGGGAGGTACTTCGATGCTGATGTAGCCATCTAAGCCACCCGACTCTTCGTAAATGGGGCGGAAGATGTCGCAGGCGTGGCGGATGTCATCAAACACGAGAGACTCATAAATCTCTTGCAGTGATTTACCAGCGCGCACCCCAGCTTCAATGTCAGCATCGTAGATGGCATTACCCGCGATCGCCTTTTCAAAAATGGCGGGGTTGGAGGTGATCCCCCGAATGCCGCGTTCCTCGATCATGCGCTTGAGTTCGCCCGACTCGATCAAATCGCGAGTCAGGTTATCCATCCAGATGCTCTGGCCGTAGTCTTTGATTTCTAATAGATGATTCGTCATGGTAATCGATTTGAATACAGGTCAATTTTTGAGTGAATTAGGTCAAGAGCAGGCTGTCTTCACGCAGAAGTGCCAGGTTTAGCGCTTGGTAGCCATTAGCTGTTCATCTTGGTCGCGATCGCGTTCTTGAATAAACGACTCGACAAGGGCCACATCTTCTTTGCTTCCAATAATCAGCGGGGTGCGGGCGTGTAGCTGATCGGGCACCACATCCAAAATGTTTTGGGTTCCCGTGCTAGCGCGACCTCCAGCTTGCTCAATCAAATAGGCTAAAGGACTCGACTCGTAGAGCAACCGCAGCTTCCCTTGAGGTTTCTTCACAGTGCCGGGATAGAGGAAAACGCCGCCTTGAAACAAAATGCGATGAATGTCACCGACTAGCGCACCGCTGTAACGAGCGGTATACCCTTCGTGTCGGTGGACGTAGCGCACGTAGTCTCGAATTGATTCTTCCCACTGCCAACAGTTGCCCTCGTTCACGCTGTAAACGGGGCCGTGATCGGGGATGCGGATATTTTCGCTCGATAAAATAAACTCGCCTAAGCTGGGATCAAGCGTAAAAGCATGAACCCCTTTACCAATCGAATAAACCAACATCGTGCTAGGGCCATACAGCACATAGCCCGCAGCAATCTGTTTGCGACCGCTTTGCAACAAATCCTGAGCAGAGCCGTCATCTTCTCCTTCTTGTTGGCGAATGGCAAAGATCGAGCCGACGTTGATGTTGATGTCAACGTTAGAAGAGCCATCAATCGGGTCATAGAGGAGGGTATAACGACCAATCGGGCAATTCTCAGGAATGTAGTAGGGGTCGTCCATTTCTTCAGAGGCGAGGCGACAAACTAAGCCGCTTTGCTTGAAGACCGAAATAAACACCTCGTTGGCGTAAACATCCATTTTCTTGACTGATTCGCCCTGGATGTTGACATCGCCTGTAAACCCCAAGACATTCTCCATTAAGCCCGCTCGACTCAATCGCCGTGCTATGAGCTTGGCGGCAAGTCCAATCCGATTCATCAGGGCGCTGAGGTCTTGGGCGTCGGCAGAAAAGCTTTGAAGTTGCTGTAAAACGTGCCGAGACAGAGTGGTGCAATCGCGATCTAGGGTGGGTTCCTGAGCGAAGGGTTGTTGAATATCAACCACTATCTTCTCCTCTTAGGCGAGTGACCTGTGGTTTAGAACATTGTGGGTTCAAAACCTAGCTGTTTCTGCCTTCTATCTTAGAGAGCGATCGCGAAACTGAAATCTGACTTTAGGTAAACTACAGAAATCGCAAAACAATCTGTCATTTAGACAGATGATCGCGCCAAATTTTTGGGTAAACCAAACGGATGGGCTACCCAATGCCCTGAATAAAGATGGAAATTATTTCTCATCCAATGCTTTAGGGATAGAGCAAGGACGGCAGTTTTATGACAGCGAAACTCAGTCTGCTAACGGTGATCGCTTCGATAGCTTCGGTTGCGGCCTCTACCGCGATCGCCTTGAGTTTAGGACTGCCGAGTTTGGCTAAGCCTGCAAACTTGCAAGCGCAGTATGCAAATTCACAAATTAATGTCCGCTTGTCTCCCTCAACGGCGGCCCCTGTGGTTCATATCGGGTCAGTGGGCGATCGCGTCGAGGTACTGAGATCAGAGCGAGGTCGAGATGGGGCGACTTGGAATTATGTGCGGTTGCCGAGCCGATTGTTGGGTTGGGTACGCAGTGACTTGGTGCGGGTGCAAGGCTCTTCTCTACCATCACCGCGTGTCACTTCCTCTGCGATCGCTGCTAAGCCTCAATCGCGCTTAGAACCCGTTAGTAATTCAGCGACACCACGTTTACAAAGTTTAGGTCTACCCAGTTATACACCCGAGCAAATTAGCTATTTCTTAGAAGTCGCGATGGGAAATGAGTTTGGGCAGTCAAGCCCCATTGTGAAGAAATGGCAGGGACCCGTGAGGATTAAAGTTCATGGCACCCCAACTTCAGAAGATTGGCAAACTTTGCAAGCGGTCATCCAAGACCTTGCAGGTTTAACCAACGGGCTGCAATTGCAAATTGTGCAAGACAACCCCAATATGGAAATTTACTTTGTGCCAGAGTCAGATTTCCGGCGCTATGAACCCAACTATCAACCGCTCAACTACGGCTTTTTCTGGACTCATTGGGACAACCAAAACACGATTTACAATGCCAGAATCTTGATTACAACGGTGGGTGTGAGCCAGAAAGAGCGATCGCACCTGATCCGTGAAGAACTGACGCAATCGCTCGGCTTGATGCAAGATTCGAGTCGCTACCAAGACAGCATTTTCTTTCAAGGTTGGACAGACCCAACGCAATATGCCGAGATTGATAAAGCGCTGATTCAGATGTTGTATCGCCCCGAAATTCAACCTGGCATGACGCGATCGCAGGTGATGCAAGTGCTCAGTCAATGGCAAACGGCAAATCAACCATCGACAGTCACTCCAGCACTGAGCGATCGCGCTTCCTCAACTTTTTCCCTGCCGTCAGTGCCGCAGGTTTTGCGTTAAGGGTTGGAGATTAATAAATCCAAGAGCCAGACACCCAACCACCATTTGCCAGCTCATACCAACCGTTGGAGGTGCGTCCGGTGATGCCAGCACTGGAGCCGTTGGGCAGACTACCTACTACGCCATAACCAGCACCGGGGCCAGAGCGGATGTTGAGAGCGCTGCCATTGGTTGAAACTCTGACCGAACCGCCAGGAGCACCACCACCGCTACCACCACTGCTACCGCCACCCGCGCTCAGGTAGTCTGCAGCCACCCAACCACCACCCGCGAGTTGGGCCCAGGTGTAACCATCGCCATAGGCACGACTGCTAGTAGCGCTAACTTGACCGCCGTAACCAACACTGCCAATGACTGCTGCACCTCGGCTGGGCGCTGAGCGGATCAGCAACCCACTGCCAGCGGTAACTGTGTAAGTGCCAGGAGCACCGCCACCGCTGCCCCCACCCGTGATGCTGCCGTTATTGATGCCTAGAGCTGCCGCTGTTGCCGCACCAACAATGCCATCAGGGCTCAGTCCTTGTTTTTGCTGGAAACGAATCACAGCTGACTCGGTCGCAGGGCCAAAAATACCATCAACACCACCCGTGCTGTAGCCTCGATTGACCAGGGCTGATTGGATAGTGCTGACGATACTGCCACTAGATCCACGTTGGATCACTGCTGCCATTGCATCGGCACTTGTACTCAAAATGGCAAACCCGACGGCGATCGCAGCCAATTTCATCCATCCAGAACTTGGCATCTTTAAGTTGAGAGACTTGAAAGAAATCTGGAATTCTGGGGTGGGCTGAGTATGAGCAACGGCAGCGTGAACTAAAGCTAAACTTTCCATGTGAGATGCATCTCCACTAGGGGCTGTTGAATGAATATGCAGATGGTTGATTCCTCAAGCAGACCCTCAGCAAATTGCTAATTACACTGAGTAATTACTAGGAATCAAAAATCAGTACAATCACAGTCTCTCTATAGGCTCTCAGAGAATCCACTCAACATGGAGACTTAAAAGGCTAATTTAAGCTTTAGAAAGTAGGAATCTGAGAGGTGGGTGCCAGCGTTGCTAAAACCCGTGAGAAGAACTGGCGATAGAGTTGACAACAAGGAACTGCTTGGTGATTCCGGATTTGCACTAATCCCAAATTTTGCAATTGAAACAGCTCGGTGGGCGGCAGGTCTACAGGAACCGGAGACATCACTACACGCTGCATCGCACTTAGCAAATACGGGAATTGCTGAATTTGTCCCAGGCGATCACGTAGGTGGGTCATGAAAGCCGAATCAGTTGCGATCGCGTCGGTATGTAACTGCTTGAGCGTTGTCTCAGTCTGGCTGAGGCGTTGCAGCGTCAGTTGGGTTAAGTAGGGATGGCCCCCCGTAAACTCCAAAATTGAGGTCGCCCAGGTTAAGGCTTGACTGAGACCGTGGCGTTGGCCCAATTCATGAACCTGCTCTAAGTTGAAGGGTACTAGGTCGATATAAGAGCCCCAAGACGGCGAAAATTGCCACGAGAAGGGGGTTTCTTTGGCAGTATCGTGAGCCAAAATCAATCGCAATTGTCGCCAAGCAGCACTACTACCATTGCCGTATTTGGCAGTTTCTGACCAGGTACGCAACATACTCAGAAAATCTGCCGCTAGTTGTGGCGTATTAAAGATGCTATCCACATCATCTAAAACCAATACCAATGGGGTATCGCTGCTGGTAAGTAAATAACGCTCAAAATAATTAGTGCAATTAAAGCTACTACCCCCCCAAGTTTGCCAGTGGGCTTCTAGCTGATTGGGCAGAGCTAAACTGTGAGTGACCGTGAAACAAAACCACTGCAAAAACCGCTGTAAGTCCTGCAAAACACTGGTGTCGGCTAACTTTAAATTCAAAATAACTGTGCGGTACCCCTGCTCATGAGCTTGAGCGATCGCCCGCGCTAAGAGTGACGTTTTGCCAAATTTTCGGGGTGCTTGAATGCGAGTTAATCTGCCCGGTTGAGCGATCGCTTCTGCGACCCAACTCTCTACAGGTGGGCGTTCAATATAAAACAAGGAGTCAAGCGGGACTGGGCCATCGAGTGGTGCTAACTGGTGACTACTGGTAGGGGGATCGCCATCTAAAACCGTGTAATCTTCTACGCGCAACGGGAGGCCAAAAGCACGAAAGTAGCAGGCTAGGGTCTGGCGATCTACGGCTACTCGGCGATGTCGCACCTTAGTTAAAGTATTCAGGCTCAGACTCGTTTTCTGGCTCAGCTCTTCAAGGGTGTAGGGCTTACCGTGGTTATCTTGTAGCTCAGATTGTTGCTCTGTGGTTTGCAATCGTTGCCAACCCAAAGTACTGAGAATTACACCACGCCGACGCTTCGGTAAAGAAGATTTAGCCATTCATCCAAGTCTGCAAGACAACGACGGTACAACTAGTGAATTAGATTGTATCCGTGAATTCCACTAAATAATATAAGAATTTCAGGGAATATACTGATATTCCGAAATTAAAAGTTGCCAACTCGACCATAAAGTAAAGAATTGAAATGTTGTCGAGGTGGTTAAGTTGCGATCGCAAGTCAAGACCCCATGCCTCGAAAACTTGCGATCGTGACGTTATTGTTCGCAAAGTAGCCCAGTAAAAAAGCGTACCCTGCTTGGTTGGGCACGCTTTGATCAGTGAGACGTGGGCTTATTGAGTTGTTAGTGTTATTTGGGGCAGAAGATCAAATTGCTGGGGCCGTTGCTAAATCCATTTGAGATCCAGCCTGCTTGAGGTCGAGAAATTTGGATCCAATTACGTCCAGCGCTATCAGTCTGACGGGTTGCAGGGTTGGTTGTCAGTGTCACTCTCTCGCCTCGGCCTACACCCCCAACTCGGTTAGAGGTACTACTCGCAGAAGCGCGGATCACCAATCCTTCGGCTGGGTTGACTACAAACCGACAGCGTGCGGCTGCATCGGCAGGGGGCGGCGTGGTTGGAGGGGTAGCGGGAGGGGTAGTTGGGGGTGTCGTTGGAG
>CBIHQL010000176.1:0-7873 GCA_966211855.1 uncultured bacterium | reverse complement strand
CAAAAACAGCGCGATCGTGCGTTCGGCAATTCGAGCTGAAAAACCAGAACAGTGGGGTGTGACAAAGACATTAGGTAGAGACCAGAAAGGACTCTCTGGCGGTAAAGGTTCCGTATGAAATGTATCCAATCCTGCTCCCGCAATCCAACCTTCCTTGAGGGCCGTAATTAATGCCGCTTCATCTACCACTGCCCCTCGCGCAATATTGATTAAATAAGCAGTGGGGCGCATGGCCTGTAAAGCAGTGGCATCAATTAGATTGCGAGTTTCGGGGGTGAGAGGTGTGGCTAAGACCACATAATCAGCTTCTGGTAGCAGCGATCGCCATTCATCTGTGCCGACAATGCGATCGAATCCGGGTGTAGGTTGTGGGTGACGCCGAACTCCCCAAACCTGCATGCCAAAAGCACTAGCTCGCTTGGCAATTTCTTGCCCAATACTGCCCGCCCCCAGAATTAACAGTGTTTTGCCCCACACCTCCTGCATCGGCAGTTGAATACTCCGCTTCCAGGTCTGGTTGGCTTGCAATTCCAACAACTGAGGGATTGTTTTGGCGTGAAAAAGGATATAAGTTAGGACAAACTCAGCGATCGAAATGGCAAAGGTACCTGCTCCATTGGTGAGCGTGATATCACGTTCTAAATAGATGGGAGTGAGGATATGGTTGACACCTGCACTTGGGGTTTGATGCCAGCGGATCTGAGGCGCTGCGGCTAATACATGATGGAGCAAGTCAGGTTTGAGATAGAACCAATTGAGATATACCTCAGCATCGCTCGGATCTCCCTCAAACTTGCCGTTGATATCCACCCAGGCAACTTGTAGATCAGGATCGAGTTGAGACAGTTTAGGTGCTAAATCAGGGGCAAATTCAGTCGGTAGAAGCAGTTTCATCGGTTTGCCAGATCTCTACAGTCACGATCATTCTAGGCTCAAGGCTGAGTGCATGACTGACTATAAAGTCTTATTTCTGAGCCGCACCCACCGGAGCAGGTTCACCCAGAATTTTGGCAAAACGTTCTAAATAGAACTCTGTGGGATTGGCAACTGCTTGAATTGAGGGGCGATCGCGTACCACATTCCACCACTTCTGCAAGCGGGGTGTTTCGCTAGGGAGATGGAAGTTGCGGAAATGTTCTAGCAAGGGTAGACGCTCAAACCAGGGATAAAAGCTGATATCCACCAAGCTCAACGGTTCTCCTAACCAGTATGGCCCTTCAGACTTACCTAGCCCTTCTTGCTCTAGATACAACAGTGCTTCTAGAAACTCACGCTGTCCCTGTTCTCGCTCTTGGGCATCTTTGCCACGGAGGAACTTGCTAAACGCAGGTGCAAAGCGGGTGTTGGCGTAGTCAATCCAGATGCGGGCGATCGCCTTAGCTCCGGGATCATGAGGTAGGAGGGACGGCTCTGGAAATACCTCATCCAGGTACTCGTTAATAATGGCAGACTCGTAGAGCGTCAAATCGCCATGTTTGATCGCTGGAACTTTGCTGTAGCGGGAAATTTGGCTATATCCTTCTGGTTTGTTTTGTAAATCAATTTCGATGGGCGTGAAATCAACACCCTTTTCGAGCAGGACGACACGAGTGCGTTGAGCAAAGGTCGAAGCTTTGGCGAAATAAAGTTCAATTGTGCTCATAGTTCAATATCCAACATTAACTACGGTTTATCTATCGAATTACCGTAGGATACTTGAGAAGTATCACATGGCTTTACTGGAGACACAAGTTACTACGATACAAAATTCAGTGTTTAACTAATTGTTAGATTAACTAATTTTTTTTACACCGAAGTCTCGGTTCCAGCGATCGCAATGTGATATCAGAAAGAGAAATTCGTCCGCACGGCACCAACCCAGATGGCATCATTGGCCTCGTTATGTTCTGGCGCGGTGACGACAAAGACATTGGGGGTGACACTAATGTTGTCGGTTAACCGGAACGTGTAGAAAGCTTCCAGATGCAGCGAGGTATCGACATCTTCGCGAGGCGCGGCTCCGGGTCTAGAGCGGTACTCATTGCTGGTGACTTTGGGTGGTACCCCAACTACAAATCCGCCTAAATTCCCTTTAGCAAATAGATCGGGAAAAGCAACTGCAAGCGCTCCGTGTAGGATGGTGGCATCGTTATCTCCTCCACTCACTTGATGAGCGCGAGTGTAACCAAACCAACCACTCAGGTTCAGCGTCGGGCGGGCTCTCCAGTTAAACTCCATACCAAAGTTGTCAGAGACGGTGGCTCTTTGGTCAAACGGATTTCTGGCGAAGGTGCTACCTGTGCCACCCGTGAGGTTAAAGCCTGTATTGTTGCCAAAATACTTGCGCCCATAGGTCAGCCCCAGATCAAACTGACGACTGGGCGAGAAAGTTAACTGAGCGATCGCGAGATTATTGCCTTCAAATAGCCCTCGACCGCTCTCAGGCAAATTCGCCTGATTGTTATCAACAATATATCCCACCCCCAATTGCAGTTGCGGATTAAATTTGTAGGAAACAGCGGCACCTGCACCATCAAATCCAGGCCGATACAAGGTGTGGTTGAAGGCAGCAAATCGAGAACTGGCTCCTGTCGTTCCACCGACCAAGGGGTTGAGCGTGGGCAAAAAGACAGCGGGTTGCAAAGCTCTGGGACCAATCCAAGCAGTTAGTTTGTCACTCACCGGAAAGCGATAATACAAGCGATCGAGAAATAAATCATTGTCTTCAAACGTACCGGATCGCTCGAAGCCAAACCGCGTCATTTGCGTTCCGGTTTGGCTGGAAAAGTTAGGAACGTTACTGGCCTGTAATCCAGTTGTGAGTTGGTCTTTTCCGGTGAAGCTGGTTTGTAATGTCAGCCGCGTGCGTTGGGCAAAGAAGGTGTTGGTTTCATCTTTGGTATCATCTTGGGGTGTATTATTGGCGCGATCGCCAAAGGTATCCGCCACGATGAAAGTCGCATCTCCTCTGAGTTGCGTGGTGGTCGAGAACTGCTGCTGTTCTAGCTTGGCAGTCTGGGCTTCCAAGGCATCCACTCGCCCTCGCAAGGTTGCTAGTTCAGCACTAAATTCCTCTTGTAACCGCTGAATCGTTGCTAGATCTTCAGTGGTGGGGCCATCTGTAGCGGCAGCAATCAGCTCATTCACACGGTCCAAACAAGCATTTAAACCCGCCGCAAACTCATAGCGAGAGAGCGATCGATTGCCGCGATAGGTGCCATCGGGATATCCTGCAATGCAGCCGTAGCGCTCAACCAAAGACTGGAGGGCTTGAAAGGCCCAATCGGTGGGAGTGACATCTGAGAGCTGAGAGACAGACGTAACCTGAGATAACGCCGGACTAGGAGTAGATACTTCAACCGATCTAGAAATAGGTTCGCTGCTAGAAGGGATAACTTGAGAGATCTGAACATTTCCGTTGCTGTTAGGGGTCTCTGGAGAAGGGACAGGCTGTGGTTGAGGTGTGACGTATGCGATCGCTCTATCTGCAATCGTTGTCTGTTTGTCTGTTAGGAGTTTAGATTCTGGTGTACTGGCCCAACTACGGACAGGGATAAACAACAATCCTAAAATTCCCAAGCCAAGCAGACTCAACCGAACCTCACGCAATTTCCACCAATGTTGCGACATGATAAATTTTCATCCCCTCCAGTCGTGGGAACAGTAATGAACAATGAATGCCAACCTATGTATGTCAGCAAATGCAGCAGTTGCGGTTGTGCTGCAAAGCTATATATCAAGAGATTCCGTCATCGCCGAATCTTGGAGAAACTTATTCCTGATTCAGCAGTACTAAACCTTGCTCGTCACTAATTTTTGGGGTTACCTCCCCATCCCTACTAAGAGGCTGGGGATTGGATCTCACAGCAATTCGCTACACATAACGAGCGCACATTACAGGCTTACGAAACATACAAGCAACGCAATAATGTACAGAACTGTAATCTGTTAATTAATCTACGATAAATCGATAGGATTACAGTATTTTATTGTAGAAGTTATCCTTGCATACAGATTGGTGAAAAGCAAGCACATCTGATTCAGACTTTTGACGGAGTTGATCAGCAGGATCAAACCCAAGAGGTTCTTCTCCGCAGCCTTGGGAGCGCTTTAGGCAGCATAGTGCTAGCGAAACTTGACTAAAACCATCACTTTGAAAGACAATAGCCCCACTATCTGTTAGATTGTCTAACAGTTTGCTCAATAATCGAGTTTTTCCCCTTGCAAGTGACTCTCCCCAACACTGCAATTCACGCTCCGGAGATAATGGAAATCGCTTGCCATGAAATTGAACGGACTATATAAACTCTGGCTTCACGTCAGCCAACAACTGCCTGCTTTGCGATCGCGCAATTTTCGCCTCTATTTCATCGGTCAAAGCTTCTCCCTCTCAGGCACCTTTATGACCCAGGTAGCTGTGCCTTGGGTGATTTATGACTTAACCCATTCCGCCTGGTTACTCGGTTTAACTGGATTCCTTGGCTTTCTACCCACGCTGATCCTGGCTCCTTTTTCTGGCGTATTATCCGATCGCTGGAGCCGCAGATCTTTGCTATTGCTGGCGCAGGTCATGGGAATTGCCGTTTCTCTGACCTTAACCACACTGACATTTTTGCACTTAGCTAGTTTTGAATCTCTCTTAATTCTCAGCATTCTGGCAGGGGTAGTGAAAGGGTTGGATATGCCTGTACGCCATGCCTTTGTCGTAGAGATGGTGAACGATCGCGAAGATTTAGGTAATGCGATCGCCCTAAATTCTGCCATGCTCAGCAGTTCTCGGCTGATTGGCCCCGCGATCGGTGGAATTTTGCTAGCAACCGTTGGGGCTGGGTTCTGCTTTCTCTACGACAGTCTCAGTTATGTGGCGGCGATCGCGGCCCTCTGTGCTATGCAATTAGCGACCCAACCGACTGAGAGCCAAAACAGCGGCACTTGGCAAAGACTCAAGGAAGGACTGGTTTATATCTACGATTTTGTCCCCATTCGCTCCATTCTGTTGTTGCTCACGGTACAAGGTCTGTTTGGCATTGCTTACATGGCCCTTTTCCCCGTCTTTGCTGCCGATATCCTTCAAGGTGGCCCGGAGATCATGGGCTTTCTCACCGCCTCGGGCGCGATCGGCTCTGTATTTGCCTGTGTGTATCTCAGTTTGCGCCGGGGCACTGAAGGCTTGGAACGGTTGATCGCTCTCTGCCCCTCCGTCATTGGAATTGGGTTAATTGCTTTTTCACAATCTAGAGTTGTCTGGGTTTCACTGATTCTGCTGGTGTTGGTGGGGAGTAGCAGCACGCTTCAGGTGGCGAGCAGCAACACCGTGATTCAAACCCTAGTGGAGGATAGTAAGCGGGGCAGAGTCATGAGCTTTTATGCCTTGTCCTTGGTGGGGATGTTGCCGCTGAGTAATCTACTCGCAGGAAGTTTGGCGCAGGCGATCGGTGCTCCTAGCACGCTGGTTGTCTGTGGCAGCGTTTGCATTTTGGGGTCAATTTGGTTCAGTCAACAACTACCTGCCGTCTCCCGTTGGATTCAACAAGAATTGC
Source organism: uncultured bacterium (assembly GCA_966211855.1). GTDB lineage: Bacteria > Cyanobacteriota > Cyanobacteriia > FACHB-46 > FACHB-46 > CBIHQL01. The sequence continues at coordinate 2,354 of CBIHQL010000176.1, read as the reverse complement.
ATTAAGGAGGCCAAAATCGCGTAGTGGAATTGGCAAAAAATCGGGGAGTTGCCCCAGCACAGATCGCCTTGGCCTGGTTGTTCCACCAGCCTGGAGTCACAGCGCCGATCATTGGTGCGAGCAAACTACAACATCTAGAGGATGCGATCGCGGCGATCGACCTCACATTAGATGCCACGGAACTGGCAGCGCTGGAGCAACCCTACCGACCTCATCCGGTATTAGGTCATGGCTAAGCGTCAAAAGCAGAGCAAGAGACTTGCGTTTCTGAATGGGCTATGGGATACTCAGGCTAATACTACGGCATCTCTATTGACTTACTGTAGTATCGTGCCAAAAAAATTTCTCCCAACCATCAGTATGAATCTACTAGCCGCTTCCTGTTTGCCAGGTTTCTGACACCGGAAAGAGCTGAGCAGAGCAGATCTCATCAGTTAGAAACATCACTAGAGGAGCTCACATAATCCTGCACGATGTCGCGGAACTGCACCTCAACCACATTCAGATAACCCCGGTCATTTAAGGTGCTGGAACTGACTAAGCTGCTTTGAATTCCTGCTTGCACCAGGGATTCTGGAGTCACTTGTCCTGCCGCGATCGCTTGAGTCAACGCTTGGCTAGAAGGAATCCCTTGATTGCGGAGATATCCTTGTTGGGCCAGGTTTACTAAGGTCACAGGGGGTGTTTGCCCAACTACATTACTGTTGGCACTGTTGGGTAGAGTTGATTCAATCGCGATCGCAGGGATTGCGGTTGTAGCGATCGCCATAGCAACAGCAGACAAGCTACCAAAAAGTACTTGCTTCATCATTAATCTCCTAATTAACGATCAGAACGGGGATGGATTGTTCAGCTCGAACCTTGCCAATATTCAGTCTGAACAATTTTTCTAACTTTTGCCACCTGTCTTTTGGTAACTTTGCTGTTAGCGTTTCTCTGAGATTTTGCTTTTCCACTTCAGATACGACTCAACGGTTGGGAAGTATTGCACCACTTCATCCAAACCGCCAGGTCTATCTTGGAGATATCCTCTTAAATAAATATCCCCTGGCATTCTAGGTAATAAACCAGCTTGGCGATCGCGACAACCTTGTTGATAGTGCTGCTCTGTCAAGCGCTTGAACATAGGGGGACTCGCTATGGCTCATATATCTACTTTTAGAGTAGAACTTCCGCTTGATAGAATCAATTGCTCTTATTTTTCAAAACCATAAATAGAATTGATTAAGAGCATGAAGTATTCCTAGCTCTGGTAAATTTATGTTCTGCATTAACTGGATTAAATCTTGAGGCAGTTGACTTACTTCAGTGAGTAACTGGCTGGGAGCGATGCCAAAAGCATATTGCAGCACCACAAAAATCGCGGCGATCGCCAAAATTAATCCCCAAGTGGCATTGAGGACTTTAACTGCAAGCCTGAGGATCAATAGCGAAACTGCGATCGCTGCAACCAAGAGTACAGTGTGTGAATCTACAGTCGTCAAAAAACTATCCATAAATCTCAAAAAGGAGACAGCTTGTAGCTTTCTATCAGTCTCCTCTTCATCATAAATGTTTATCACTTCTATTGTAATTTCACAGCCTGGGTTGGAGAGGATAATCACTGCTGACCAGAAGAAAAACACGGTAAATCAATCGGCATTTTGTATTTTTCGCATTTCATGTAAAATACGGTAAATTGATAGAGTTATCGTAGTTTAATGGACAAATTACAAGAGGCTAATGAGTCAGTAGGCCAAACGGCCTCTATTCCCGCCTGGACAGAGGTGTTGAGACAGATTTTTGAGCAGGGGTTGACTTGGAAAAAGCTCCGAGGTGCCTTTTTTGTCATGATTGGCTACCTCCTATCACCCCTCAGTTGGTGGAATGATTTGTTTTTCAATTTGCCGATCGCTTCTGGTTTCGGCTACCTTTGCAGCTTACTCTCGGCAAAGTGGTTGTGGCCTGGAGCGATCGCCGGATATTGGCTCTCGAATGTGCTGGGGATTCTCTTGATGCAGGCTGGGGTTTTAGATGTCGTTCAAGGTAAACCTCAAGCTCGTGACTTCAAGAAAGAGTTACTGATGGGGATCGCTTCTTCAACGATCTACACCCTGATTATTGTGGCGCTGGTGCAATCAAAAGTTTTAGAAACACCAGATCTGTTTTCAGAAAATAATTTCACCTCTCTCAGCTCTTTTCTACCAATCTCCTTCGCAAAACACCAATAACCTGACTGTTGAAAACTCAAATCAAATTTTAAGCAGCCCTATGGAATTTCTACTGCTTCCAGGACTGAGCTTTGCCGTGGGCATTATTGTGGGTCTTACAGGGGTGGGGGGTGCATCTCTCATCACTCCGATGTTGATTTTGGT
>CBIHQL010000175.1:0-7892 GCA_966211855.1 uncultured bacterium | reverse complement strand
CTCACGGGCACCATCACAAGCTGAGATATCGCAATTTCTTTCGCGAGAATGAGAGCAACTCTCTAATTTTTGTTACATTTAGTTAATACAAAAACTGAGGATTTTGTTCATGAGTCGCTATACGACTGAAGAAGGTGGACGCTTAAATAACTTCGCGGTTGAACCGAAGATCTATCAAGCAGAACCACCAACTAAAACTCAGCAGCGGAACTATATCATTTTGGGTACCTTGGGCGCAGTGCTGGTAGGCGGCCTAATTTTTGTCGCGTCTAGCCTGAGTTAAAAAAATCTTTTAGAACAATTGCATACAAGCTACACCAGGTCATTTTCAAGAAACGGCCTGGTTTTTATTTGGCTTGAACTTAAAAAAGATTTAGCGATCGCGGCTCAGACAATCCTGAATCGGGAGGCGGCAATTTGAAGAGTGAAATAGCTACAAAAATTGTCGCAACCCCTCAGGATACCATCGGTGCAACTCGCTGACTACCACGCTCCCTTTACTCGCGTCCCTGAGCCGACTCAGAAGGTTTCTGGCTGGAATCGGCAGTGTTATCAGCGCCTCAAACGAGCATTGAGCCTGGGTTTACGTCGTCAGATTTTTGTGGCGGTATGTGACGACCTTACCCTTCGCGATCGCTTAGCGGCTCGCTTACATGCCGAACTTGCGTATCCAGCAGCATCCTTTCAAAGGCCCCGAGATAGCGATCGCCAGTTAGCTGACTATCCAGAATTAGTCACCTTAAACCTCAACCTCAACAATCCTAATGTGATTGCCCAGGTCGATCAGTGGTTGGTGCGGCATCCGGTGCCCTCTGGTGTGGATGGCAACCTGCAACCCCCCAGTTTTCAGATCTTGGGAATTGAGCGGCTAACTCGGCAATCTGCGGGCATTCAACGGTTGTTTTTGAGTTACCTACAAAATTGTGAGCGCAACTTACCCGCCCTGGATGTCAGCCTGTTGCTTTGGGTACCCCAACCGTGGTTTCGAGCCATTCAGCAGTCAGCCCCCGAATTTTGGAATTGGCGGACTGGAGTCTTTGAGTTTGTCGGTGACCCAACTCCCTTAGCGGGCGCGGCAACTCATCCTCCCCGCCTCCAGCCAGTCCGCAGCCAAAAATCAGCGAAATCGACGGCGATCGCGGCTACCCCTGTACCGACTCCACCCCCAAGCACAACTGGAACCGAGGACACATCACCCATCAACCTACGCGACTTGTTCGCTGAGGAGTTAGCTGATTTAGGCGATCTCGACCCAGAAGCGATTTTAGACACGATTGCTGGAGAAGTCTTAAGCGATTCTGCATCTGACCCGGTTGAAGCGAACGGTGGATGGGTACGCGAACAACCTCCGACAGCCTCTCCTGTTTCTGCGATCGCACCGACACTGCCTGCGCGTTCTGGCTTCCAGCCCACTGAAACTGAGCAGATTGACACCGAGACTCCAGCAGCCGATGAGACGGCGATTGCAGGCACCTCACCAGCAGCGATCGCCGATTCTGTTGAGCCACTCGCGCCTGTACCAACCGAGTTAGTCAACTTGCTCGTCACCACAGTTGTGCAAGGGTTGGCACCAGAGTTTGATAGCCAAGTGCTGCTCCCCGTGCGATCGCTGGCGCAAGTCTCAGCTCAACTCCCGCCAGAGTTAGCGGCTGCTTTTGCGGCTGACCCGGCAATTCGTCTGTTACAGCACACAGAGCAATTACACCAGCAAGCAACTTCACCCGCTGCGCTGGCTGTTAACTATCGCACTCTAGGCAATGTTTACCGCGATCGCCTAGAGCAGGGTCAAAGCTCTCCTCAATTGCTAGCGATCGCCATTCAAGCTTATGAGCAAGCCTTAAGCTATCTCGATGCAACTTCACCCCTTGGCCCCGATATTCTCAACGACCTGGGCAACTTGTATTGGATGTTGTCTCGGTTCCCACCTCAACCCGAACAACAGCTTGCCTATTTAGAGCAAGGGATTGCGGCCTACCACCTCGCACTTGAGCACCTCAACCCTCAAGAGCAGCCACAGTCTTACGCGATGATCCAAAACAACTTAGGGGCAGTTTATGGTGAGTTAGCTCGGTACCGCGAACCTGCTGAGCAATTACAGCGATCGATCGGCGCTTATCAAGAGGCACTTCGCTATCGCACGCCTGACGCTGAACCGCTCAAGTATGCGTCAACGCAAAATAACTTGGGTACTACCTACTGGAACCTGGCTCAGCATCAACAGCCAGCGGTAAACCTAAAACTCGCGATCGTTGCTTACACTGAAGCGCTCAACTACTATGACCCCGATCGCGATTCGTTAGCCTATGCCATGATTCAAAATAATTTGGGCACGGCCTACTGGAATTTGGCTCAATACGAGCAGCCTTATGAATTCCTGACGTTAGCAATCAGTTGCTATCGCATCGCCCTGATGTATCGCACTGCTACCGCCAACCCCGCTGCCTATGCCGCGACTCAAAACAACTTAGGGACTGCCTATTGGCACCTGGCTAGCCGCTCCAAAGACGAGCCAGAACAACGCCAGCAAGCACTCCAAAATGCGATCGCCGCCTACACAGCAGCTTTAGAAACAGTCAAGATGCTCACCGAAACAACCAGTCCTGGCTCTTTGAAGCTATCTTTTGACGTATCAGCAACCTACAACAATTTGGGGCTAGCTCACTATCAAGTGGCAACCGATAGTCAAAACCCGCTCAGCACCAGCGATCGCTCCACTCACCTCGAAGCTGCTCTAGAGCAACACCTGCAAGCGTGGCAAGGTTGGCAAAAACAACCCGATTATGCTCGGACTGCCCTCAATTACGTGGTACAGACCATCCGAGGTTTCTACAGTGAATGCGGCCTGCCTGGGCAAAACCTAGCCCTCTCTCGCATACCGGGTCACCTGCTCCCCGAAATCCTCCCCCGCTTATAAACAAAAAGCTCTTTCTCCCCTTCCCTGGCAGGAAAGCAAGGTGGCTTCATGCTTTTGAGAGAAAAACTGAACTATCATTTTGCTCCTTGCACTGCCCCCTAAATCCCCCAATTCTGGGGGACTTTGACCAGGTTCCCCCCAAATTTGGGGGGCTAGGGGGGCTGGTTCGGATTTCTTTTCTTGTATGCAACCACCCAGCCTTCCCTGGCAGGACAGGGGCTGGAGTTAGGTCTTAAGACTCAAAATAGCGATCGGGGTGCAGTTCGGCAGGCACTCCCAGCACGGGGCACGGGAACTTAGCACCGAGTTCCCACACAACTTGGTTGTCGGCACTATCACAGCCTAGCCATAGTAAAGCGGCTGATTCTTCTTTCACAACGCTGCGGAGTTCTTTAGCAACCTGACCGAAACGTAGATGCGTTTTGAGCGAACCTCGCCATTCATTAGCTAAACAGCGAGCCTGCCAGAGAATGCGATCGGCTTGTTCAAACTGTTGAGCTTGGCACAGCGGATAATCAGCTAACCGTAACTCTGCTGATGTATCGGCATTGGTCAAAGTTGCAGTCGCCATCGCATTGGGGGACTCTAGCACTGATGCACCAGATCGACCTCCGCGATCGCTTGCCGATTTTCCGGTCGCAGCGACTTGACGAAAATTGGGTAGCGCTGAAATGCTGTCTAAGCAGCTTGTGGGGCTAACGACATAAACCACTTGCACCGTTACTTGGCGGCGGGTCGCTAAGCGGGTTTGGTGTGCTAGCCATAGCGTTAGATCTAAAGCAGTTTGGCTTTTGGGTGAGCTGTTATAGCCCACAATTAAATTAATGGGCTGGTCAGCTTCATTCTGAGCACCCGTGGCATTGAGCTGAGCAGGCTGAGAGCGACGCTTGGGGTTGCGACGAGCAGCGTTTGGTTTGGCACCTGCGGACTGGCGGCTAGCGGGCGATCGCTGTGGCAATAATAAAATTTGATCAATTAAGTCAGGTAGACCAAGGGCGCCTTGAAGACGCACCAACATAGGCATGATGTTCACGATAAGACCTCTCCAGACTATAGGGTTTGAGAGGTGGGTCAGGCAGCAGACAAGCCCCTACTAATTTGCAAGGAAAATTCTGCTAGGAGACCTCAATGACCTGCGATCGCAAGCCTTATGTTTGGGTTCTCCTCCCACTACCGACGGAGTTAGCTGACGGGCGAAGACTGGAAGGTGTCTCTCTCATCCTTAGAGAACGAGATTAGCCCCAAATTCGGTTCCTCCGTTCTGGCTGTTAGCTAGGAATGGAGAATCCTCCAATTACTGCTGAGCCAGATTAGGCTACTCACTAAATTCTCTAAAAAACATCTTGGTGTCACCAGCGGTAATCTACCCAAAGACGTTCAAGTTCGTGTTGATTCGGCAAGGGCGATAATGCCCAGAATCTAGACACTTAAAGGCGCACCAGTAGATTACTCAGTGAAAAAATTCATTTTGTAACCCATTGAGTCAATCCCATAAGTCAATATAGCCCACCCAAAAATCAACGACATCTATCTAGAAGCAGTAGTCAAGTCTAGTCCGAATTAGATATCGACCGGTGTATCGCAGGCTGCTATTGCCCAATCTTAAAGTGCCTAAAACTATGTCTATGGCTCAATTGCCGCGATCGCTCAAAGCAAATATCATGGCTCGAAATGTTATTAAAAAATGACAAATACTCCAGCATAGTTTCGGTCTATGATTCAGAGACCTCAAAAGCCTAATGAGTTTGGATCTTGCTGAGCTAGGTAGACCCACAAGTTGCGATAGACACAGTTTACAATTGATAAAGTTGATGATTTAGCTGCACATTCGCGGATTTTTACTTTTATTTAAGATTCGCAATTTATTGGAATTTGAGTGCGTGAACGTTTCTTCCACCGCTACAGGATTGGATTTACAGAAGTTATTTTCCTTTGAATTAGATGCATTTCAGCAACAGGCGATCGCGGCTCTTAACGCGGGTCGGTCTGTTGTGGTCTGTGCACCCACAGGGTCGGGGAAAACCTTAATTGGGGAATACGCCATTCATCGAGCTTTAGCTCAGGGCAAGCGCGTTTTTTACACCACACCTCTAAAGGCGCTGTCAAACCAGAAGTTGCGCGATTTTCGCGATCGTTTTGGGGCTGAGCAAGTCGGCTTATTGACGGGGGATGCTTCGATTAACCGAGATGCGCCAATCTTGGTGATGACGACCGAGATTTTTCGGAACATGCTCTACGGCACCCCGATTGGTGAAGTCGGCACCTCTATGGTGGGGGTAGAAGTAGTGGTGCTCGATGAATGCCACTACATGAACGATCGCCAACGCGGCACCGTCTGGGAAGAATCGATTATTTACTGTCCGCCCGACATACAACTGGTGGCACTCTCAGCAACCGTAGCCAATAGCGACCAACTCACCGATTGGATTGGGCGCGTGCATGGCCCCACGGAGCTAATCTATTCCGACTTTCGACCCGTGCCGTTGCGGTTCCACTTCTGCACACCCAAAGGGTTGTTTCCGCTCCTCAGTCCTGATCAGAAAAAAATTAACCCTCGGCTCAAACCGAAAGGCCCACCCAAACAGCGGCGGCGCAATGATGAACCTAATATCGCGGCGGTGGTTAGCCAACTGCAAGAGCGAGATATGCTGCCAGCGATTTATTTCATCTTTAGCCGTCGGGGTTGCGATCGCGCCATCAGCACCTTAGACCACTTATCGCTCGTCAACGCAGCAGAAGCGGCTGAACTCAAGCGCCAAATCGATCGCTTTCTAGCCCATCACCCCGAAGCAGGGCGGGTGGGTCAGGTAGAGCCGTTGTATCGAGGGATTGCCGCTCACCATGCTGGCATCTTGCCCGCGTGGAAAGGGCTGGTCGAAGAACTCTTCCAACAAGGTTTGATCAAAGTGGTGTTTGCCACCGAAACCTTGGCGGCGGGTATCAACATGCCAGCTCGCACCACCGTCATTGCCAGTTTGTCAAAGCGCACCGATTTGGGCCATCGACTGCTAAACCCGTCTGAGTTTCTGCAAATGGCAGGTCGAGCAGGTCGGCGCGGGATGGATACGGTTGGTCATGTGGTCACCGTCCAGACCCAATTTGAAGGCGCGAAAGAAGCAGCTTATTTGGCAACAGTGGGCGCTGACCCCTTAGTTAGCCAATTCACGCCCAGCTACGGCATGGTGCTGAACTTGCTGCAAACCCATACTTTAGAAGAAGCTCAAGATCTGGTCGAGCGCAGTTTTGGTCAATATTTAGCCAATTTGTCTCTGCGGCCTCAACAGCAAGCGATCGCCGATTTAACTGCCGAGCTAGAGCAACAGCAAGCCCAAGTTGCCGCAGTTAGCCCACAGTTATTAGCCAACTACGAAAAGCTGCAAGAACGGCTCAAAGAAGAACGCCGCTTACTCAAAACCTTGCAACATCAGGCAGAAGAGTTACAAGCCCATGAAATTGCTGCGGCTTTGACCTTTGCCGTGGCAGGCACGATCATTGGGCTAAAGGGTGAAAACGTCCCCACTGCAAACCCGATTCCAGCGACCTTAGTGATGAAAACTCAGGGGGCGGGGCAGTTTCCTTACTTGCTTTGCTTGAGCCAAGACAATCGCTGGTACGTGGTTACGGTCGGGGATGTCGTGAGTTTACGAGGTGAAATCCCTCGCATTGCCGCCGTTGATTATTTGGCACCCCCTTCTGATATGCCGCTCAAACCAGGGCAGTCTCGCAAAGGCAATGAAGAGACAGCAGCGATCGCCCGCCAAATTCCCGCCATGCCTTCGCTGTTTGAAATGGCTCCAGAAGTGCAAGCTCAACTGCATCGCCTCGAAGCCGTACAAGCCCAAATCGAAACGCATCCCATCCATCGCATAGGCAACCCTGGACAATTGATGAAGCGACAGCGGCGAGTGCAAATGCTGCAAGCCGAACTTGCCGATCGCCAAACAAAGCTCAGTCAACTATCTCATCGTCACTGGGATGAGTTTGTCCATCTGATCGAGATCTTGCAAACTTTTGGTGGCCTAGACGACTTAACCCCAACAACCTTGGGACAAGCTGCGGCTGCCATTCGTGGTGACAATGAGTTGTGGCTTGGGTTGGCACTTTTATCTGAAGAACTCGACCCCCTCGACCCTCATCACTTAGCTGCCGCCTGTGCTGCTCTAGTGACCGAAGTCTCTCGCCCTGATAGCTGGACACAGTATCACGTTTCTCCGGCAGTCGAGGAAGCGTTGGCAAACTTGCGCGGGTTGCGACGACAACTGTTCCAGATTCAACGACGTCATCAAGTAGCCTTGCCCGTTTGGTTAGAAGATCAACTGATTGCTTTAGTAGAGCAGTGGGCTTTGGGCGTGGAATGGGCACAGCTTTGTGAGAACACCAGCTTAGATGAAGGCGACGTGGTGCGAATCTTGCGGCGGACGCTGGATTTTCTCTCTCAAGTGCCCCATGTGCCCCACATTTCTGACACGCTGCGGCGCAATGCCCAACGAGCCATGCAATTGATCGATCGCTTCCCCGTTAATGAAGCAGTGGAGTGAGCCTGCGATCGCATCTGGGTGGCAGCTCTAGGCTAGTTCCGTAACTAAAGTTGAGGGTGTTGGTAACCACTGTATTGCTTTTAGCGGCAACATCACGGTTTGCACACCCTCCCTACCAAGGTTAGGATGAGCGATGGGATAAAGCTTTATACAAAATTAATTTTTCATGGGTGCAGGTTTAATTTCTCAGCATGTTGACCTTTGATCTGGGAACCCCGGTGAAGTAGATGGGTCTTAGAGTCTTGCTTTGAGAAGCAATTGCCCGATGTCTCCCTGACTGCTGGACGTAGGGGAGATTTTTTGTGACTGCAACAACAATTAGGAGCCAATTTGCCATAATGCGTGGTTTTCGGACTGCCTCTTGGGCCAAGAAGCTGGTGACGGGCGTTTGTGTCAGCACCCTACTGCAATGTCTGCTACTGTTATCCCCTGCTACTGCT
>CBIHQL010000174.1:0-7943 GCA_966211855.1 uncultured bacterium | reverse complement strand
GCTGAATGTAGTGAAGGTAGCTCGATACTATTTGTCTCAGCATTCAGTGCAAATCTGCTCTCAACCACAGAACAGGATTCTCACAGTAACCACAAGCTATTCAGTCCAAATCCGGATCAAGATCACTAGGATTTATGCCAACTTCGACTACTGGCTCCACCACAAATTGAGTCTCTGTCTCTTTTAGCGCACATACCCGCAAGTTGTAACCTTTGGATGCTGCTAGTTCTCGTGCTTTAGCAAGTGCAGCATTGACAGTTATAAACTTCATTGCATCTTGTGGATGAGGACACCAAGCAGTCCTGATCAAATCCATTGATGAATCTTCCATAGCCAAGTAATCATCTTTGGTTGGGTTAAAGACCACAAATCGTTTTTGTCCAAATTCAGGATCTAATAACTTCCTACGCTTTGCTTCTCCCATCAATTACGCTCCCATAGAAGATTACATAGGGAGACATACTAGCGCATTTCCTTAGTCCGCTAATAACCAGGACAATAAAGGCATTTGACCAAGCACAATCAACATCCTCGTTGAAGCAACTACTCATCTGTAAGCAAAATAGTCACTCCAAATCACCACAGAAATGTCTAGTCTAGAGCTAATGAAAGACTGAGAGGTGCCATGATGGCTCACTTACAGCACCGCCGCCCCCAAAACGTTGCGGGTGACTTTTATGTCGATGACAGTTGCATTGACTGCGATACGTGCCGCTGGATGACCCCGGAGGTGTTTCGACGTGATGATGAGCAATCGGCTGTTTATCATCAACCCCAAACAGAGTTAGAACGGTTGCGATCGCTCCAAGCCTTGCTATCCTGCCCTACCGCTTCCATCGGGACTGTCGAGAAACCCGCAGATATCGTCTCGGCTCAAAAAAGCTTTCCAATTGCGATCGCAGACAATGTCTACCACTGTGGCTACCATGCCGAAAGTTCTTATGGAGCTGCGAGTTATTTCATTCAGCGCCCAGACGGAAATGTGTTGGTCGATTCGCCTCGCTTTACCCCGCCTTTGGTGAAACGATTAGAGGAGATGGGCGGCATTCGCTACCTCTATCTCACCCACCGTGATGATGTGGCAGATCACCAGAAGTTTCACGATCACTTTGGTTGCGATCGCATCTTGCACCAAGACGAAATCAACCGCAGCACCCAAGGTATCGAGATTCCCCTTCAAGGCTCCGAGCCGATTCAGTTTGCGCCCGATCTACTGATTATTCCGGTACCAGGACACACCAAAGGCCATACCGTATTGCTCGCCAACTCTCAGTTTCTGTTTACTGGCGATCATCTGGCTTGGGACGAAGACTTAGAGCATCTTGCTGCCTTCCGAGAAGTCTGTTGGTATTCTTGGCCTGAGTTGGTGAAATCCACTCATAAATTAGCCGAGTATGATTTTGAGTGGGTTTTGCCAGGGCACGGTCGTCGTTACCATAGCGATCGCGCCACCATGCGCCAACAGATGCAACAATGTCTCGCTTGGATGGCAACCATCTAGGCAGTGATCCAGGCTTCTCATTTTTAACAAACGTGCATTGATTGAATAGCCATGACTTATTTCGTGATTTATGACGGCAAGTGCAATCTCTGCACAGGTTTAGTGCAACTGCTCGAAAAGCTAGACCAAGGCGATCGCTTTCGTTATGTGCCCATGCAAGACCTGGAAACGTTGCAACAGTGGGGCATCACGTCTAAAGATTGTGAACTAGGCATGATCTTGATCGATGCAGCTCAACCCTCGCGTCGTTGGCAAGGGAGTGATGCAGCCGAAGAAATTGGTCGCTTGCTGCCGCTGGGTGATGTGTTTGTAGCGGCTTATCGAGCCTTGCCTGGGGTGAAATGGAGCGGCGATCGCGTCTATGAGCAAATTCGAGACAATCGCTATGCCTGGTTTGGTGAACGAGAGGCGGTATATCAGTCGGCTTATCCGGTATGCGAATCAGCAGCTTGTGAAGGCTTGGATGCAAAATTGCCCCAACCTTAACAGTAACTTCAGCAACGTCGTGGGCAATTTAATAGTAAGTCGATGATCCCTGCTGGTTAATCATGCAATCTAGCGATCGCTGGAGCCAGGGTGAATCACTAGTTATGTCCCTGCTCGCCAGAATTGCTTATGTTCCCAACCCGTCCCCTGACCCAACCACCCATCATCGGCATCACCACCCCACAGCGCAACGAAACCAATCACTATACCCTCGTTGCCGACTATATCGATGCTGTCCGACGGGCTGGAGGTGTACCTGTTTTACTCACACCCGGAGAGATACACCACGCTCGCATTTTAGATTTTGTAGATGGGCTGCTATTTTCGGGTGGGGGGGACATTAACCCAGCAGAATATAATGGTCAGGCTCACCCAGAAATTTACAAAGTCAGCGCCGAGCGAGATGCTTTTGAATTGGGTTTAGCCCGCTTAGCTCTACGTACTACTATTCCAATTTTGGGAATTTGTCGCGGCCTGGAGATCTTAATGGTGGTGAGTGGCGGCAAACTGGTTCCGCACATCCCTGACGAGTTTGGAGACACCATTATTCACCGAGCTGAGCAATCTCGTTCGGCGGCGCATCCTGTCCAAGTCGTACCCAAAACCCGGCTCTCTGCCCTGTTCAACCGAGCCACTGAAGTGGATATCGTTTCTTGGCATCATCAAGCAGTGTCCAAAGCTCCGGCGGGTTGGCAAGTAGCAGCGCAAGCCCCTGATGGTGTGATTGAAGCGCTCGAACACCAACATCATCCTTGGGCGATCGCTGTGCAGTGGCATCCCGAACTGGCACCGAGCGATCGCAAACAACAAGATATTTTTGCCGCGTTTGTGCAAGCTGCTGGTAGTCGTCACGTTGCTACTGCTAGCTCTCACTTATGGCAACGCAAGCTCAACCCCAACATTCTGCTCCGTCAGGGTGAAGGGTGGGGGAAGGTACTCGCCAGTAAGTTGCGGCTAGTCTAGGAAACCCTCAGTAGCCCAAATTTGTAGACAAACTAAAAGCGAAGAGCTTCTCTAGGAAACTCTTCGCTATTTATTTACCGAAACCGATACTTACGTCGTTTAGCGATCGCTTTGCGTTTTTGTTTCTCTAGAGGAGTTTCAAAAAAACGTTGGCGTTTAACGTCTGCTAAAATCCCTGCTTTAGAAACTTGACGCTTAAAACGGCGCAGCGCAGCTTCAATATGTTCGTTTTCACCCAAAACGACTTGGGTCATATTGCCTACTCCTTTGATTAGTGCTGATGGCTCCAGCAATAATGGTGATCTTTGTCTGGTTCAAATATATTAAACCAGGACAAAAGAACTGCCATTAATAACGGGAGTAGCCTCTGCTGCTGTTGCTCCAGCTATTGCCACCGCCACCGCCACCAAAGCGATTGCCACCTTCACGGCCTCTACCGCCGCCACCGCCACCAGCACGGTTTTCGCGGGGCTTCGCTTTGTTTACACGCAGATCGCGTCCCATCCACTCAGCACCATCAAGGGCTTCGATCGCGGCTGTTTCTTCCGCTTCGGTGGACATTTCAACAAAGCCGAAGCCTCTGGGGCGTCCGGTTTCACGATCTAAAGGAAGTTGAACACGCTTCACAGTGCCGTACTCTGCAAAAACGGCATTGAGGTCGTCTTGAGTAACGTCGTAAGATAGGTTACCAACGTAAATGGACATGGAATCTCTCCAGGAAAGCAATTGCAGAGATTTAAGTTCGGAGAGATGCCTGTCGAAATTGAAAAACAAACTCTACAACCGAAATAAAACTCTATTGGGACCAGCTTAACATAACATGGTTGGAATTAATAAAATTTGAAGATTTTTCAAGACGAAACAAATAAGTACAATTTTGTTATTTTTAATACCGAAGAAAATTAAGTTCACTGATGGCAACTATTAGTTTTAACTGACATTTAAGAAAAAATTAAATGTTATGGATCCTATGACTGAGCAGTGATCCCATTCATGCTGAGTAATTTTTAGCTATTCAACCAGTAAATTTTTAGATTTTTCTCCTGATACTTGAAAGTTAGATTGAAAGGCATCTTCATCAATGTAGAGTTTCAAGAATGTCATGCTTTGAGAATTAAACAATTGGAAAAGTTTTCCAAAATTCAATCAAACTGAATGCTTTGAGTCTCTGATCTAGCCGGTAACGTCTGAGCCGACCAAAGCAGCTTTTGAAAGGAAGAAACTCTGGCGATCGCACTTTGCCGTGATAACCACCAGAGCGGAGGAAGGTGTTAGGCGGCGAGGCCGTTTGGTTTGCCTGATAGGACGGGCCTGGGCACACGAGCGCTGACTTCGGGAATGCGACGACCCACAGCAACTGCGATCGCTTTCAGGCTCTCAACTAAATCAGCCATCGCTTCTAAAGAGAGGGTTTGGCGGGCATCAGAGATTGACTGTTCGGGTTCGGGGTGACACTCAATCATCAGACCATCGGCTCCACAAGCGATCGCGGCTCTGGCTAGGTCGGCTACCAGTTCGCGCTTGCCTGTTGCATGACTGGGGTCTACCACAACTGGTAAATGAGTAATCTGCTTCAACGCGGCGACTGCGCCCAAATCTAAGACATTGCGGGTGTAGCTGTCGAAACTGCGAATGCCCCGCTCGCACAACACCACATTCGGGTTGCCGTGGCTGAGGATGTATTCGGCAGCGCAAACAAATTCTTCAATGGTGGCTGAGAGTCCCCGCTTCAACAGCACAGGTTTCTCCACTTGACCGACTGCTTTTAGTAAATCGAAGTTTTGCATGTTGCGGCTGCCAATTTGCAACATATCGGCATGTTCGGCAATGATTTCAATTTGCGAGATCGCCATCACTTCAGTAATCACAGGCACCTGATGACGTTGGCGAATCGTGTGCAAAATTTCCAAGCCTTCGTTGCCCATGCCCTGGAACGCATAGGGAGAGGTACGAGGTTTGAAGACCCCACCCCGCAACGCTTGAATGGGGGCAGGCAGTAGGTGAGTGGCGATCGCTTCCATCTGCTCAAGGCTTTCGACAGCACAAGGCCCACCGACAATCAGTAAGTCTTGACCCCCAACCGCAACGCGATCGCTGAGTTGCACAACTGTTTTGTGACCGGGGTGAGTTTGAGAGGCGAGTTTGGCGTTAATCACGAAAAGTCTCCTTAAAAAACAAAAACCCCGAAACCCTGTAGAGAGTTCCGGGGAGGCTAACAGCGCATAGCGGCTTTTACCCGGAACTCGTCTGGGGCCAAAAATAAAAGCCAAAAAACCAACTATGCAAAGGCGTGGTCACGATGATGTATCTGCAACTAAAAAACGAAAGGAACCCTAAAAAAGCAAAAGACCGCAGAGCTTGTTTTCTGCGGCCCACCTGGAGATTCAGCAAAAGCTGGATTCACCCCAAGTGAACCTCCATAAACCAATACCAAAAATAATTGCTGTGAAGAGAAAGCATCTGCGAGAAACTTTTTAGGCGTTTTTAGACTTATGCAAAGACGCTAACAGAGAAAAACAAGGAACGTCAACCCTCCCCTTGGGTGAGTTATAAGAGCGATCGCTCATGAGCCTGGGATAGGGCTATGTTCAACCATAAAGACATTAGCGTAGAGGTTGGCAATGACTTGTTTTCCTTGCTGTGTGAGTTGTAGATACGTCAGTGCGTTTTTGACGTAAGGGTAAACTACATTCCAGAAAAACTTAGGGTAGTTTTGGCGTAAATCGTGAGGAGTTTGATAGCCCAAGATTTTGTTGGTGCCGTTTTCTTCAAACTCGTAAAACAGCGCATTGATCTTTTGCAGATAGCGTGGATCGCTGAGTTGCCCTAACAGATCAGCGGCTCGCACCAAACCGGGGTAATAGATAGTATCGCGGTGATCGTCATCAGCAGGGACAGGAAACCGAGTCAGCTCAATATTGCGCTTAATCAACTCAGAATCAATAACGCGGTGACCACCAAAACGCTCTTCGACAAAGAGTTTGCCGCGATCGATGTGATAGGGGGTTAGACTCGCATCACTAGCTCCGGGAGGCAGTTCAATTAAGGTATCGCCGCAACCTGTGGCATAGAGATTGTTGCCGTCTCGCCGACATACACCTTTGACATAGCCAATATCATGGCAGAGCAACGAGATCAGGCAGTGGAGCCAATCTTCGCACGACACACCACCATCTCGAATGTGTTTGCCACGCAGAATTTCTTGACCGACGAGCGTGACTAAAATTGTGTGCTCGACATTGTGATAGAGGGCATCGCTGTTGGCAATGTTTTCGAGTGCCATGCTGCCAACCCAGGTGATGATCTCAGCATACTCAGCTTTCCAGCCACCATAGGTACGTTGATAAGCACTCTTCAGCCGTTCAAGAAACTGCTCGATCAAAAGTTCGGTGGCATTAAACATACTAGATGCGATTCCTCAATCAGCCGCGCGCCGAAGTTGTTAATGGGTGTCTTCTTCAGTGTGCCCTAGCGATCGCGGGTTAGCGCACTTAGATGAAACTTGCGACTTACACCTACCAGGGAATGGGTCGGCGATCGCTCACCTCCCTGCAAAACAGTGGTTTCAAGGTTTACGAATGGCATAAGTCTGGTACGTCTTACCTGCCAACACCACATCTTGTTCGTAAGTCAAACCCGCTCGCTGTGCCACCTTCTGGGAAGCAAAGTTTTGGGGGTCAATGAGCGAAATTAAGCGATCGCAACCCACCGTGTTAAACCCATAGTCACGAATAGCCGCAGCCGCTTCACTGGCTAATCCCTGCCCCCAATACTCCTTAGCTAGCAGATAACCGATTTCAACTTCTGATTTGCCTGCAATGACTTGAGGAATCAACCCACAGCGGCCCATCACTTGGCGATCGGCTTTGTGAACTGTAGCCCACAGCCCAAAACCATATTGCTCATAATTTTCTATAATCTGCGCTAAATGCTGCTGAGCCCGTTCATAACTGCGTGGCCCTCCTAAAAAAGTCATCACTGTGGGGTCGGCATAGAGAGCCACTAAAGAGTTGAGATCTTCGGTGGTGAACTGGCGGAGGAGCAGACGTGGCGTTTCTAAGACAATCATCAGCAGGGCAATTGGTCGAGCCAATCGATGATCAACGGGTTCACAACATCAGGGCGTTCGTCGTGGGGACAGTGACCCGTATCAGGGATGGCTACAAACTTAAGAGGTGGTACATCTTCACTGACGGGGCGATCGCTCAACTCCCGATAGATTTCTGCACCCTGAATCGGAGTCCACGGGTCTTTATCACCCCACAGCACCAACAGCGGGCATTGCACTTTTGGCAACAACTCACGAGGAGAAGGCCCAGGCGGTGCCGTGAGAATCGAGGCAAACACCTTTTGCGCCCCTAGATCGCAGGAAGGATTGTAGAGCAGTTCGACTAGCTCATCTGTAATCGCTTCGGGGTTGCGATACACCTGACGCAGCGTATTGCGAATGCGATGTTTTTGCCGCACTTGGTTGAAAATAAAGGGGCCGAGTTGGGGCGAACTCACCAGCTTAGTAAAAGTGCCCATGATCAGGCGTAGCGGCAGGTTTAGCTCATCGGGTCGGTGATTGAGGCCGCCAGCACAGTTGAGCAACACGGCCCCTGCTGAGATTTCGGGATGCTCAGCTACCATCATCAAGCTCAACAGCGCCCCAATCGAGTTACCGATAAATACCGTAGGTCGCTGGATGTGAGTTTGCCAAAAGTCTCGTAGCAGTTCTTGCCACAGTTCTAAGCAGTAGTCGAGAGCGGGCTTGTCAGATCCACCAAAACCTAAGAGATCTACAGCGAATACCTGATACCCACTTTCAGCTAGGGCCGGAATGTTTTTACGCCAGTGCCCAATCGAGGCACCAAAACCATGAATCAGTACTAGGGGACGACCTTGACCTGCCACTGTGTACTGAATCTGATGCCCCTGCCAACTCCAGGTCAATTTCTCAAATAAGTTTGTTCGAGTAAGCTGCTGAGTCATTATCAGTTGTTTATTAAGA
>CBIHQL010000173.1:0-7985 GCA_966211855.1 uncultured bacterium | reverse complement strand
AGGTGGTCTAGAACAAGAGTTGAGCCGCTCCGGCAATTCGATCTTGAGGAGTGACCGATCGCGGCAACTCTGGCAAGCGAATGATCGTGTGATCGGGAAACGTTGCACCTGCCAATTCACGCTCAGGAGCCCAGCGATTTTGCACGAGATATCGTTGGGGCACTTGCATCTCTGTCAGGGTTGCGGTTAGTCGCTGTGCTTCAGCTACGATCGCCGCTTGAGCTTGCAATACCAAAATAAATTCAGTCACCTGCGGATCTCGTAAGCGTTTTTGCGCCTGTACCACTCGTTGCCGTAGGGTTCGCAACCGCCCTATAAACTCAGTGTGACCGATCGCATCCTGATATTTGATCCATAACTTAAAAATCCAAGCGAGCCAGTCGGCAAGGGCAGTTGGCATTTCTAAAAAGCGCAATAAATGCCCGGTGGGTGCTGTATCGAGAATAATTAAATCTTGCTCCTGTTTCTCTAGCAGCTCCATCACCGTCAATAGCGATAACATTTCGTCAATGCCCGGTAACGCCTGAGATGCAATTCTGCGCCACGCTTCAGGGCCATAGGCAAGGCTAAGTGAGCGATCGCCCTCTTGACTCTCACCGCTCATCATCTCTGCCAACTCCCACAAATAATCTTGGCGAAACTGGTCGAGAACCTGATGGGCGTTAATTTCCTGCCCGGTCAAATTGTCAGTTAACGCTACAGGTTGGTGCCCTAATACTTGCCCAAATGCATCTCCTAAGGAGTGGGCGGGATCAATCGAAATCACCCGAATTTGACGATTGCGATGTTGCTCTGCCAGATGCCAAGCGATCGCCGCCGCCACCGTCGTTTTGCCCACACCCCCTTTCCCTCCAACCAGCAACAACTGCCGCCCCTCTGCTAGGAAATCGCTAAAACTGGGGGTGATTTTGTCAGGCCATTGCAACGTAAAGTCAGAGATGGCTGGGCAAGTAATGAGAGATTGAATTTGCTTGAGCAAGCGATCGAGGGCATCTGTTCCTATAGGCTCCTGAGCTTGTTTCGGCACTAGCCACAGGGGTTGATCGAGACAGAGGGCTTGAAACTGCGGTAATAACGTTTGCTGTTCGTGGGTGCGATCGCTGCTTTCCTCTGCCGATACCAGTTGATTCACCCATAAGCCGCCGCAGGGAATCTGCAATTGTGCCAAAGAATTGAGAAAGCGCTGGGTTTCTGCCAAACTCATCGGTTCTGCGATCGCTACCACCAAGCAAGCGGTGCGGTGCGCATCTTGTAGCAACTGCCGTCCGGTCACCAGCTCGGTGCGCATTGTTTGGAGAAATTCGTCGGCCTCGTCTTCGATATAGCGTCCGGCAAATCGCTGGCTAATCACACGATGCTTTTCTTGAAACAGTTCTAGAGCTGCTAGTAACTCATCCAAAAAATCCATGAGCTTGAATAAGTTGAGCGTATGTCCGCTGGGAGCCATATCCACCACGACGCGGTCAGCTTCCCCAGATTGCAGCAGCCGTTGAATCTCTAAAATCGCCATCAGCTCATCAAGTCCAGGCCAATTCAAATCCCAAACCGGGGTTAAATCTGCGCCAGAGACAAAACTGCCCCGCTCAACCAGCAACTCTAAAACCTTGCCGTAACGCGCTTTGAAATCTTGCAACAGGGCAGCGGCATCCAGCGATCGCACTTGCAAATTGGGCAAGTCAACCACCACTTGAGCCGTGTTACTCACCGGAATTTGCAACACATCACCCAAGGAATGCGCCGGATCGGTAGACACCAACAAAATAGACTGCTCAGGAAACTGCTTTGCCCAACCGCGAGCAAAGGCACAAGATAACGTAGTTTTACCAACCCCGCCTTTACCGCTAAACAGCGCGAGTTCCAGGGAATCATACTGATGCATCGGTTCTAAAAGCTTGCTAAATCTAAAACACCAAGCTGGAAACGAACTGCGAGATTGGCACTACCCCAGCGGTCTTAATAATATGGACAACTTATTCAAAGGGCTAGAGCAACTGATCGAGCTTGCCAAGACCCTAGAAGAAAAAGCGGAACAAGGTGAAATCAAGACCGATATTCAGTTTCGCGCTCGTGGTCTTAGTAGTATTCCCCGTCAAGGAAATATCCCCTCAGGCATGGGAGTGCGCCGTAGCTCTGTTGCGGAACCTGGAGAGAGTGCCACCCCACAACCAGAGGTAACAGTTAGCCCGCCTGACTCCGATGCCCCCACAGTTTCTCTACAAACAGTCGGTGGATTAGCCCCTGTCATCAAGGAACTACGAGAGCTGGTCGAGATTCCGCTCAAGCGCCCCGAACTTTTGCAACGCTTGGGTTTAGAGCCTCCCAAAGGCGTGTTACTAGTTGGCCCACCCGGCACTGGAAAAACTCTGACCGCAAGGGCTTTAGCGACTGAGTTGGGAGTTAACTACATCGCGATCGTCGGCCCAGAAGTGATGGGCAAGTATTACGGTGAAGCAGAAGGTCGTCTACGCAGCATTTTTGAGAAAGCGGCTAAATCTGCACCCTGCCTGGTGTTCATTGACGAAATTGACAGCCTTGCCCCCGATCGCAGCCAAGTTGAAGGGGAGGTCGAGAAACGCCTCGTGGCTCAACTCTTAGGGTTGATGGATGGCTTCGCGAAAACCAATGGTGTGATCGTTCTGGCAGCGACTAATCGCCCAGATCATTTAGATCCAGCCCTCCGTCGTCCGGGGCGCTTCGATCGCGAAGTGTTATTCCGGGTGCCCGATCGCGATGGTCGTCTGGAGATTCTACAAATTCTCACGCAAGCCATGCCCGTAGACACTTCGGTAGATTTAGGGGCGATCGCGGATCTCACCGTCGGTTTGGTTGGGGCTGATCTCAAAGCTGTCTGCCAAAAAGCTGCCTATAGTGCCCTTCGCCGCTTGGTGCCTGATCTCAATCACCCCTTACCTGACGACATGACCGTGAACCAAGAAGACTTTTTGCAAGCGGTCAAGGAAGTTAAGCCTGCTGTTCTGCGATCGGTTGAGATTGAAGCGCCGCAAGTGCAGTGGTCAGAAATTGGTGGTCTAGAAGAAATCAAACGCACGCTACAAGAATCGGTAGAAGGTGCTCTCCTCTACCCAGACCTGTATCAACGTACAGGAGCCAAAGCCCCCCGTGGCATTTTGTTGTGGGGGCCACCGGGCACAGGCAAGACTTTGCTAGCCAAAGCGATCGCGTCTCAAGCACGGGCAAACTTTATTGCCGTTAATGGCCCCGAGCTGCTGAGTCGTTGGGTCGGTGCTGCGGAACAAGCTGTGCGTGAATTGTTTAGTAAAGCCCGCCAAGCGTCTCCCTGCGTGGTGTTTGTCGATGAAATTGACACCCTAGCACCCGCACGCGGCAAGTTTAGTGGTGACTCTGGGGTGAGCGATCGCGTAGTTGGGCAACTCTTGACCGAGCTAGATGGGCTGCAAGGCTGTGCCAATGTGCTACTCGTCGGAGCCACCAACCGCCCCGATGCTCTCGACCCGGCACTATTGCGGGCTGGGCGCTTAGATCTACAACTTAAAGTTGATTTACCCGATGCAGATAGCCGTTTAGCCATTCTACAAGTGCACAACCAAGACCGACCTTTACAAGATGTTGATTTGGCAGGCTGGGCGGCAGAAACCGAAGGCTGGAACGGTGCGGATTTGGCCTTACTCAGCAACCAAGCAGCCTTGGCAGCAATTCGTCACTATCGAGCCCAAGGTTGCAGCGATCCCACTCAGATTCAAATTCGCCAAGAAGATTTTGTCAGCGCCTATCAAGCTTTGATGGCTCGACTGCAATAGGTTTCAACAGAACCCAGCATCAAAATTTGCTGAATTGACTTGCTAAAACTACAAAATTCTCTATTCTGTCAAACCGCGCAGAATGGAGAATTTTCTGCATTCATTATTTCCAGTAGCTTGCTAGTAATGTCACTTAACAAATCAATCACTACCAGCGATCGCTAATCAAGGTTTATCAGTGTTTATCAATTTATATAAATAAAAATTCTGGCTATTTTACATATTTCACAATTCTTTTATTCCGAGTAGTATGGCCTTTTGCGTAAGTAAGTTTCTTTCAAAGCCTTGAAGCACAAGGAGTTTCAAGATTAACTCCTTGCAGAAAATGAGTTGAAAATCATTCTCTAACCTAGTTTGAGATCTCAGTGGTTTTGCTGGGATAAAGAATACTATTGGTGTATTTTCCGTATTTGTCCGGGCTTTTCTTGATCGT
This sequence comes from uncultured bacterium, assembly GCA_966211855.1. Lineage (GTDB taxonomy): Bacteria > Cyanobacteriota > Cyanobacteriia > FACHB-46 > FACHB-46 > CBIHQL01. Next base: position 3,773 of record CBIHQL010000173.1, on the reverse strand, counting down.
TAAATACCTATTCTAGCGATTGTACCCCAGCCGCCTGAGCTTAACAGTAGTAAGGGGTTGTGGCGTACTTTGCCCCAGAAATATTCATACATCTAGGAAGTCGCTAGGAAGTTAATTATGGCTGTTGAAAAAGTAAACTCATCCTCCAGCTTAGCCGAAGTAATCGATCGCATTTTGGACAAGGGAATTGTGGTAGATGCTTGGGTACGGGTGTCTCTCGTAGGTATTGAACTACTTGCAGTTGAAGCTCGTGTGGTCATTGCTTCTGTAGAAACCTACCTGAAGTATGCCGAAGCAGTTGGTTTGACCTCTCAAGCGGCAGTTCCTGCTACTTAATAGTCCAACGAGAGTGGGGGGTTCCTCAACTCCCCATTCTTTGCGGTTGATTGTTCTACGCTTGCAGAAGGAAGTCTTTAAATGGTTGCTTTGAGACATTCATGGCAAGAACAACGGCACCAACGCCAACAAGAGCTTGCACAGCGACGACAACAAGTACAAGCAACTTTGGCAGCAGTGCGGCAAGAGCGAGAATCAAAAGCTGCCCAAGTCCGTAACCGGCTCAACTCCTTTCGAGCTAACTTAGCCGATGAAACGGCGCTCTGGCAGGTTAATCAGCAACTATTTCGGCTAGAACTGCAAGAGTCAGTGCAGACTTTGCGCCAGGACACCCAAGACTTTCTGGAATACAGCCAATTAGAGCGACAGATTCAAGCCGAAGAAGTGACGAAACGGCTGCAAAAATTTGTGCAAGCCCTTCGGCAAAATACAGCTCAGTTTCTTGCGCTGACCGCTGCTGAGCGATCGCTAATGGCTGAGCAACTCACCCAAGAACTAAACACCTTTCATACCGCATTAACTGCTAATGTTGCCTATCTCCGCCAAACGCTACAAGCGGAGTTAGCACTGCTGCAATTAGAAACTCAAACTTGCCTCTCTACCTATCAGCAACAACGCTCAGAGATGCGATCGCAGCAAATCCAGGCGCTCTCTACTTTTGTTGAGCAACTTCGTGACCAAGTGCAAGCTGAACTGTGCGAACTAGCCTTGATTCGTCAAGATCGTGCCCAGCAGTTGCACCAAACCCTAGCCAATAGTCGTAATCAACGTCAAGCGCAGGTTAGGGAGCTATTTCAGCAACTCGCCAACTTCCGAGCTGAACTCCGCCAATATTGTGCCGATCTCCAAGTTGCGGTTTGGGGTGACGTTGAGCATCAACCCTCTGCTCAGTCAGATGCGATCGCCCCTCAGCCCTCTACAGCAACCGTTGTCGCACCTGCTTCCCAGCCTGCCACAACTGCCCAAGCTGATGTTGTCAGTGGCATTGATGTCGAAAAGGTAATTTATAACTACCTCTACGAAGTCCAAGGGGCACGACTGGCAGAGCTAGAAACAGCCCTAGAGCTCAATCGCATTCAAGCCGTTGATGGTTTGCGTTCTTTAATTACCAAAGGCTTAATTACACAGCGCGATCGCGTTTACTACACCCAAGAGGAACTGAGCCTGTGAGTACCGTGCTTCAAGCCCGCCCCCGTCGATTTGTCAGCACGCCTGCCGTAGACCGCGTTGCTACGAGAGCTTTACGCTACCTGCAATCTGGCTTTTCTGTACACCTGCGTGGCCCCGCAGGAACCGGTAAAACCACCCTGGCTCTCCACCTCGCTGACTTGCTCACCCGCCCGATCATGTTGGTGTTTGGCGATGACGAGTTCAAAACCTCAGACTTGATCGGCAACCAAACAGGCTATACCCGCAAAAAAGTCGTCGATAACTTCATTCATAGCGTGGTCAAAGTCGAAGACGAACTGCGCCAAAACTGGGTAGACTCTCGCCTGACCTTGGCCTGCCGCGAAGGATTCACGCTGGTTTATGACGAATTTAACCGCTCACGACCAGAAGTGAATAATGTGCTGCTGTCGGCGCTAGAAGAAAAGATCTTGGTGTTGCCGCCCAGTGGAAACCGCCCAGAGTATATCCGAGTTGACCCGCATTTTCGGGCCATTTTTACCTCAAACCCCGAAGAATATTGTGGGGTTCATTCCACGCAAGACGCTTTGATGGATCGGATGATCACCATCAATATGCCAGAGCCGGATGAACTCACCCAGCAAGAGATTTTGGTGCAAAAAACTGAAATCGATCGCGAGAGTGCGCTGTTTATTGTCCGGCTCGTCAAAGCATTTCGGGCGCAGACCAAAACTGAAAAGTCCTCCGGCTTACGAGCTGGGATTGCGATCGCCAAGGTCTGCCACGAACACAACATTCCCGTCATGGCAGAAGAAGCTGACTTCCGCGAAATCTGCATGGATGTTTTGCTTTCCCGCAGCAATCTACCCTTGTCGGAAGCAACTCCAATTTTGTGGGAGTTAATGAATCAGTTGGTTTGCCGAGAAACCCTGGCAACTCCGGTACCTGCCAGTTTGACCGCCACCTCGACCATTGACACAACAGTCACGGCTGTCGAGACTGTACCTGCCTCCGCTCCTGCTTCCATGCAAAGCAGTGCTAGAGAACAACTAACTGTTGTAGCAACACCTCAGCAAGACCTACCTGCTTCCCCAGATGACCACCTCGGTTTAGACGAAGCAGAAGTTTATACCTTCTTGCGTGACCATAACGGAGCCAGGGTTTCAGAAATTGAAGCGGCTCTCAATATGAATCGTTTTCAGGCGGTCAATGCCCTGCGATCGCTAGCTCAAAAAGGCATTCTGGCTCAACGTAACAACCGACTTTATGTGACTGCTTAAGGAGTCTGCACTGTGACGGCTTTCCCCCAAGTCCCTGCCCCCACTGCCTCGCCTCGTGGCACGATCGCTACCGCCACTCAAGGTTCGACCCTCGCTGATGTTTTAGAGCGGGTGTTGGACAAAGGAATTGTAATTGCGGGTGATATTTCGGTTTCTGTTGGCTCGACCGAACTTCTCAGTATCCGAATTCGTTTGTTGATCTCATCGGTAGATAAAGCCAAAGAAATTGGCATTAACTGGTGGGAAAGCGATCCCTACCTAAGCAGCCAATCCCGCGATCTAGTAGCAGCCAATCAAAAACTACAAGAACGAATCGAGGGGCTAGAAACAGAATTGCGATCGCTCCGTTCTGCTGCTACACCGCTTCCGAGTGCTTCTTAAGATTTCAACTATGCCTTGACTCTCCCTTCTGGTGGGCGGTTTGCCCACTTTTTTGTGGGGAAGTTTTACGAGTGTGATGCGTAAAGCCCCCGTCTTTTAAGCGGGGGATACAAGCGAAGGGTTGAATTTATTCAACCGTGATGCGGGTCGTTAATGTAGCTCATCACCTTCTGAGTGCTAATCCTTCCAGTCGTGTCAAACATATACGAGTGCGTCCAAAGGCTCGGCATTTTAAGGAGTTCGGGAAATTCTTGCCTCAAAACCCGTGACGATCTCCCCTTGAACGCTTTGGCAACTTGAGCGATGGAGTGATGAGGGTCGTATTCCACAAGCAAGTAGACGTGATCTGAAGCGACCTCCAAGGCTTTGATCACCCATTGATTATCACTGGCGACTGATTGAAGCACATCAATACAACGCAGTCTTAAGGCTTCATTCCCAGCGAATACTCGCCGTCTTCTGCAAGGTATCCAGACTAGGTGAACTGTCGCTAAACCAAGAGCGTGGTTGTAGTGTTTGTAGGCCGTTTTCATGTAGATAGATTGCTCTCATCTACAAAACAGAGTATCATGGAAGCTATGAAGACTCTGAAGTTCAAGCTCTATCAGCACAAGCGCAACCGCCATCTCAAGCGGACGATTCATGCTG
>CBIHQL010000172.1:0-8031 GCA_966211855.1 uncultured bacterium | reverse complement strand
GGAATGATTTCTCAACGCTTTATGCCCCGTTAATCCGTGATGGACGGATGGACAAGTTTTATTGGGAGCCGAATCGAGATGACAAAGTTGGCATTGTCGGCGGCATTTTTGAGGCAGATGCGATTCAACGGGCTGATATTGAGAAGTTAGTCGATCATTTTTCCGATCAGTCGGTTGATTTCTTTGGGGCGTTACGGGCACGGCTTTATGATGAGCAGGTGCTCAACTTTATTCAAGGTGTGGGTTATGAGCGGGTTTCGTTGCGAGTGGTGAATAGTAACGATCGCCCACCTGAATTCAATCGCCCTGATTTCAGTTTGCCGCACCTGATTGAAGTGGGTGACTTTATGGTGCAAGAGCAACAACGGGTACAGCAAATGCGCTTGTCTGAGGAATATAACCGGAACTTGCGCTTGGGTTTTCAGCGCACTAATGATGAAGCTCCCAGACAATCTAGCCAACCTGCGCCTGCTCAGCAAACTTCATATTCTCAACCTCAACCAAGCACCGCAGCACCCAATAGTGGAAACGGTCATGGTGGCTCCAGTGGTCGCGATCGCAAGCGGTATGACGCTCAATCTCACGCGACTCCTCCCTCAACAAACTCAACAATTGCTGCTGAGATTGTCGAGCAGGTGCGGCAGATTTTGGGGCAAGGCTATCGTTTAGGCATTGAAGTGGTAGATGAGCGGCGTTTCCGGACGAACTCCTGGCAATCTTATGCTTCGGTTCAGGGTAGCAATAGTGAAGCGATCGCCGCTTTAGAAAATTGCCTTGCCGATCATGCTAGTGATTATGTGCGGATTGTTGGCATTGACCCGAAAGCGAAGCGTCGCATGATGGAGACAATTGTGCAGCGCCCTAAAAACAAAGTTGCTGGATAATTAGTGTCCAAATTCACCAAAATCTGGTTATAATGAAGATCGACTCGGACCCACGCGGCTATAACGCCCAAATCTTGTCAGGACCGGAAGGTAGCAGCAATACGGGATGCTTATAACAGGCGTGGTCTCCGGGTCTCCTGTTTTTTAAACAGAATTAAGTAGGCGATCGCTTCATATCCTACTTAATTCACACATACTAACAATCTAGCGCTGACGAGTAGTCAGTCTGAAAGTTTTCTGCGTATCCTAGAACAAAGAGCTGGGGATGCTTAGGAGTAAAAATTTTTATGACTGGATTTGGAGATCTCGTCAAAAAAGAATTTTATTTAGGTGTCGGGTTGGCCTCTTACGCAGGCGAAAAAGCGGGGGGTAAGATATCAGAGCTACGGGTTCAGGCTCAGAAGCTGGCAGATGAAATGGTTGCTAAAGGCGAAATGAGCACCGAGGAAGCGCGACGGTTTGTCGAAGAAATGGTCAGCCGAGCCCAGCAACCTGGAGCGTCCACTGCTCCGCCGACTGACACACCCGCCTCAGAACCCCGTCGCATTGAGATTTTAACGGACGACGAAGAGCCAATCTCAGCGACTGGAACCACACCGGACGTAGACAATTTGCGCAAGCAAGTAATGGATTTACAAGAGGAGTTGCGGCGCTTAGAACGTGATTCGTAGTTGCTATCTATGAACAGAATGACTCGCTAGCCATCTATCTAAGTTATGATTTTTGGTTAGTCTCCTTCGACCAATTCCTACTAGTTCAGTTGGCGGATGGGGATTGCAATGTCTGCCAGCTTTGTTTGCAATTCGGCTGGCTCAGTCCCCCTATCCTGGCAAACCAGCAGCGTGATTATGGAAGATTGGTCGAAAGATTTTTTTACAACCTTAGAGTTAGTAGCTGACGAAGTAGAGCAATTTTTTGCAGAAGTTGCTCAAGAAGTTAACGAAACCATTGAGGCATTTGCGAAGCTCTCGGAAGCGATGGTTGAGCATGTGCAAACGACATTTACGACCGAGTTTGATCAGCAAATTGATGACTTGACGGGTTCTTTGCTAGAGCTATATTTTGGCTTAGAAAATCCTAGTGAGGATGGCTTTGCAGAGCCGCTAATTTACAACGTAGAACCCATGCAACAGTCGCGCTATCCCGCTTGTACAGGCTGCCGTCACTATCACGGTCAAATCTATGGTGGGAACCCTCTGATTTGCGGAATGCATCCCTATGGTGTCGAAGGGCCAAGCTGCACTGATTGGGAGGCTTGATAAATCAAACCCTTAGAACTGGACGCTTAAGATGGCAAGAGCGCAAAAAAGTGTCCCACTGGCCCTTGACCTTGACCAATGCTGAGTGCATGTTTGAGGGCTTGGGTCACGTAGGTTTTGGCGCGTTGAGTCGCAGCGAGTGGTTCATACCCTAAAGCCAGATTGGCTGCGATCGCGGCAGAGAGGGTGCAGCCTGTGCCGTGGGTGTTAGAGGTATCAATGGTTTCGGTGGTCAACGTCTCTAAGCGATCGCCGTCAAACCAAATATCAACACCCCTTAGCTCACCTGGCATTCCGCCACCTTTAACCAAAACTGCTTTGGCTCCGAGTTTGTGAATTTCCTTGGCAGCGGTTCGCATGTCATCCAAACTTTGCAAAGCCACACTGCTTAACAATTCGGCTTCGTAGCGGTTAGGGGTGACAATTGCCGCTTGAGGAATCAGCCGATCGCGTAAGGTGGCGATCGCATCGTCGTCAATCAGTTGCGCCCCAGTCCGAGACACCATCACCGGATCGACCACTAAAGGTTGCAGGTTGAGAGTTTGAATTTGCTCTGACACTGCTGCAATAATTTCGGCGTTGAGGAGCATTCCGGTTTTGACAGCCTGCACGCCAATATCTTGCACGACCGCATCAATCTGGGCCGCGATCGCAGCAACAGGTAAGGCATCCACGCGAGTCACACCCAGCGTATTTTGGGCGGTGATGCAGGTTAGTGCGCTCGTACCGTGAACGCAATGAAAGGCAAAAGTGCGTAAATCGGCTTGAATGCCGGCACCTCCGCCACTGTCAGAACCCGCGATCGTTAAAGCGATCGGAATCTGTGAACGAACTTCTGTCATAGGAAGTTTCTGAGATATGAGACAGACAGCCGATTAGCGCTGGGGTGGTCTATCCCGCTTTCTTTGGAGAAATTCAGGGATATCAAGATCACCGGGTCGATTGCGAGACTCATTGATCGACGGTTGAGCGGTGGGAGGATTGAGCGGCGGCACGACTCCACTTCGACGCACTTGCGTAGTTTTAGCCGGAGGGGGTGCGGGTTGTACTTCCCCGGTGAAACCCGTCGCTATTACCGTAATCCGGATTTCACCTTGCAGACGCTCGTCAATCACTGCCCCAAAAATAATGTTGGCATTGGGATCAACGACTTCATAGATGATTTCAGCAGCAGCGTTAACTTCATGAAGGGTGAGGTCAGTCCCACCCGTGATGTTAAAGACTACACCCTTTGCGCCATCAATCGACGACTCCAACAAAGGTGAAGAAATAGCTGCCATAGCGGCTTCGCGAGCCCGTGATTTGCCGGAGCCAAGACCAATGCCCATCAAAGCAGAACCTGCATCCGCCATGACGGCTCGGACATCTGCAAAGTCAACGTTGACTAAACCAGGAATGGTGATGATGTCAGAGATGCCTTGCACCCCTTGCCGGAGAATGTCATCCGCAACCCGAAAGGCTTCTTGCACAGGGGTTTGCTCAGAGATCACTGACAGCAGCTTGTCGTTAGGAATGACGATCAGCGTGTCTACGCGGCTTTGGAGGGCGGCAATTCCTTCATCAGCTTGGTTAGTGCGCCGCCGACCTTCAAAGGTAAACGGACGGGTCACGACTCCAACGGTGAGTGCCCCTACTTCCTTAGCGACTTCAGCGACAATCGGAGCTGCCCCTGTCCCAGTACCACCACCCATACCAGCGGTGATAAAAACTAGGTCAGAGCCTTCTAGCGCTGCGGCAATTTCATCGCGTGATTCTTCTGCTGCCTTTTGACCGATCGCTGGGTTGCCACCTGCCCCTAGACCACGGGTTAATTTTTGACCAACTTGCAGGCGTTTGAGAGCTGCTGCCTGAGCTAAAGATTGCGCGTCTGTGTTAATTGACCAAAACTCGACCCCTGAGACATCGCTGGCAATCATGCGGTTGACTGCGTTGCCACCCCCGCCCCCAACGCCAATGACTTTAATTTTGGCGACACTGCTAGGGATGATACTGTCGAAGCGGGAATCGTCGCTAGGAGCGGCTTTGGCGTCGCGAGGTTGTCCGAATCTCACTGTAGAGTTGCTAAATGGGTTGTTTGTTGTGTCTGTAACGGAAAAGGCCGATTGTTCTTCGGCGTGAGAATTCTCAAAATCAGAGCCAACTATATTATTAGACGCAATATTAGAGGCCATTGGAATGGGGGATGACATATAAGACAACTTTTAAACTCTAGGCAGCTCTAGGCAACTCTAGTTAACTATAGGGTAAGTCGATTGAAAAACCAACGCGAGTGATCAGTTACTAACAGCATCTTATAAGTGATTGTCGTTTTTGGTTAAGTTGGTTTTTAAAAACTAATTCGAACGTCAATCTGCAGCAGACGTATTAGATTTTACCGTAGGGGCTGCTTTCTTCATTTGAATTGCAGGGGCATCTGGATTTCGCAAGTCGATGTAGACAATTTGATTAGAACTCAGCTTTTCAGGCAGTTTTCGCAAGCGATCGATCGCTTTTAGCTGCTCTGCAAATTTAGAACCGTAGGAACCAAAATGAAAGATTCCTAATTCAGTTTTAAGAATCAAATTATTGGGATCACGCCAATCAATTTGTAGTACTTTAACCGGGCTGTGGCTTAACTCCTGATAAAGCTGAGGCCAGTGAGAACGGCTTTGTTCTGTTAAACCAATCACTTTTAAGGTGGGCAACTTAAAAGATTGATCAAAGGCAGTGTAGCTCTCTAGGGGAATCCAAACACCATCAGCATCTAAAAAACCATCTTGAGATGTTTTGTCAGTGGTTTGATTGACTGAGTCTCCCAGATTGATGGGTTCGGTGGCGGGGACGGTCATGGCAATGGGACGGCGCTCTTTGACCTGCACGATCAACCGAGGTGGAAAGAGCTGCCGGGTGACGGTGGCTTCAGCGATCGGGGTTTGTTTTTTGAGTTGTTGAGCTAAGGCTTGAGGTTCGATCTCTAGGATTGATTGCGGGTAGCTAAGCGGCAGCAAAGACTGGATTGCAGGTTTGGAGAGAAATTGGTTGCCAGCGATCGCTATTTGATCAGGTTGACGAATTACCCAGCCCGGTACAGTAATTACCCACGCCAGCCCCCCAGCAATGCCACTAACCGCAAGAGTTCGCCAACTGGTTTGCAGGGTGCGCATTCGCCGTTCGCGCCGTAGTTGTTGACGGCGTTGGGCTAGTTCTGTTTGTGAGACGGATGAAATACTCGTCATCTACACCTCATCCAAGAGGGGCAGCACAAGTGGGCAAACGGTCTACAAACTGTAGCGCTAAATCAGCGTTGAGCAACATCGAGAGTCGAGAGATTAGGCAACTGTGGGATGTGATTTTCAAGATGCACCTGTATAGTTTGCCAGCTTTAGGACGCTGCGTGACAGGTTTATCGGTATTATTTTTGGCACTCATTTAAGTTTGAGCAGACAGTTCTTGCTGAAGCCGTTGCCCCCAAGCTGCTGCGATCGCTGCATCTGTAAACGGGATTTGAATCGGTTCGGCCTGGTTGCTAGGGGCGAGTTCTAGTACCACTTGGCGATCGCTCGACGGCGGAGTTTGTAAGTCTACCACTTCTCCCGCAACTCGTAATTGAATGGTCTTAACTTCCTTTAAGGAAATGGTTTGCAAATTAATCGGGCCTTTGCGAGTCGGTCGGCCCCAAATTAAGTCGCTGCCATTTTGACCGAGCACAGCGTAAATATCATATTTCGCATGTTGAAATTGGGCTGCCCACGCACGATAGGCTTCTACTTTCTGATATTCACTCCAGCCTGCCCAAGCCAGCCAGATAAAAACGCCGAGTAAAGGCAACCACAACAAACCACGTTCCATGAGCCGCAAGATAGAAAGCGAAACAACCCGTAACTATCCTGCAATATTAGCGCCAGATGCTAAAGGGGTGAGCTATGGTTGAGGTCAAATCAGTGCTGCGGTGATGCTGGCTATGAGAAGGCTTTTGCTTCTGATTTTGTTTTTGCTGGGGTTTGGAGTTGCGATCGCCACCTTTTCGGGGGTTGCTGCTCGGGGCACTTATGATTCGATTGTTTTAGATTTCCGTGAGGATATTCCGGCGGCACAACTGGAAACCGGATTAGCCGCGATCGCCCAAAAATATCAGGTGAAGCCACATTTAAATAGTGTGTTTTCTCAGAGCGATCACGTCTATGTCGTCGATGGAAACGCCAAGCTCTTAAAAGCCTTGCGCCAGTCAAAGCTCGCGAAGTTAACAGAAGCGATCGAGCCTAACTATCTCTATCACGCCTTTTTAGCGCCCAACGATCCCTTCTACAGCCAACAATGGAACCTGCGCAGCATTAATGTCGAGGCAGCTTGGGATGAAACGAAGGGCAATGGTGTGACCGTCGCCGTCATTGATACCGGGGTAACCCGCGTGCCCGACCTGCAACAGACTAATTTGGTGGCAGGGTATGACTTTGTGAATGACCGGGTCGATGCCACCGATGATCATGGTCACGGAACGCACGTGGCAGGGACGATCGCCCAATCTACCAATAACAATTATGGAGTGGCTGGGATCGCCTATGAAGCCAGCATCATGCCCCTAAAAGTGTTGGATGGAAATGGTGGCGGCACGGTGGCAGATATTGCTGAAGCGATCAAGTTTGCAGCCGACCATGATGCTGATGTCGTCAATATGAGCTTGGGCGGTTTTGGCGATAGCGAGTTAATTCAAGAAGCGATCGCCTATGCCCACCAAAAAGGCGTGGTGATTATCGCTGCTGCCGGAAATTCTAATCAAAACGCCGCCGCCTATCCAGCTCGATACCCCCATGTAATTGGTGTTTCGGCGCTGAGCCCAAGTGGCAGCAAAGCAAGCTACTCCAATTTTGGCGCTGGAGTTGATATTGCTGCCCCTGGTGGTGAACTGCAACCCGATGACAATGGGGCAGGTGGTATCTTGCAAAACACCATTAACCCAGAGACAAATGAGCCGATTTTGGCAGCTTATCAAGGCACCAGTATGGCGGCTCCTCACGTGGCTGGGGTGGCTGCGTTGGTGAAAGCATCAGGCATTACGGATGCTGACCAGGTGCGCGAAATTTTGATTCAGTCGGCCCGCACTGTGAAGGATGACGCTCTCAACCATTATGGAGCAGGTCATTTAGATGCTTCGAGTGCTGTGAAGTTAGCGCTACGTGGGCAAATTACCTTCCGCGACTTCTTCCGCTGGTTGCGTGACAATGGCTATCTCAACCCTCGTTTCTGGATTGATGGTGGGGCAGTGGCGCTGCTACCCAAGATTGCGATGGTGCTGGGGTCTTACCTACTAGCGTGGTTCTTGCGCAACTACCTACCGTTCTGGAGTTGGTCGCTGACTGGAGGGCTGGTAACGGGTAGTGCAGGGTTATTCTTCTTGCGGGGCTTCTACATTGTCGATGCACCACAGTGGCCCTTCCGAGTGTTGGGGAGTTCAATTCCAGAGTTGGGTACCGCGATTCAGGGTACGGGGATGTTGAACCCAATTTTTGCCAGCGTGTTGATCCCATTTGGGTTGCTGGCGTTATTCTTGGGGCATAGCCAGTGGAAGTGGTTTGCGATCGGTACAACATTAGGCGTGGCTTCTTGCTTAGCCGTTAGTGCGGTCATGTCACCCCAACTTCTCTGGCTAGGCAGTGGCGCGATCGCTCGACTTTTCCTAATCGGTAATGCGCTGCTCTGTTTTGGTCTCGCTTATCTGGCAACAAGAGGGGAGCAGAAATTTACATGAGTATCACGGTCAAAGGCACAATCGAGCGCAAAGGGATGGGGCCAGGAACTTGGGCGCTAGTGAGTGACGACGGGCAAACCTACGAACTGCGCAATCCATCCAGTGAGCTGAAGCACGAGGGTTTGAAAGTAAAAGTCGAAGGCCAGATCCGTGAGGATGTCAT
>CBIHQL010000171.1:0-8059 GCA_966211855.1 uncultured bacterium | reverse complement strand
TGGGACGGGTGCTCATGCTACGACCCAACTCTGCCTCGAAGCGCTAGAAATGCGGATGGGAAGTGGTCAAACCGATTTAGTTTTAGCGGATATTGGCTGTGGTTCTGGCATTCTCTCGGTCGGCGCTATTCTCTTAGGTGCGAAAAAAGTCTACGCGGTGGATACCGATCCGCTCGCTGTTCGCTCTACCCACGAAAATTGTGAACTCAATCAAGTCAACCCCGATCAACTGATTGTTGACCAAGGTAGCATCGAGCGCTTGATCGAAATGATTGATGCCCCAGTAGACGGGTTCATGTGCAATATCTTGGCTGAGGTTATTTTGGATATGGTGCCCCAAATGACCGCGATCGCCAAGCCAGAAACCTGGGGTATTTTAAGTGGCATTTTGCTCGATCAAGTCAAACCGATCGCTGACACACTAGAACAAAACGGCTGGATTGTCGCAACTCTATGGCGACGGCAAGACTGGTGTTGCTTAAACATTCGCCGCTCCTAATTTAGAAACACGTAAGGAGATTGTCATGGTAGAAGCACCCACCCACTCTCAGATGAAATGGGCAAATGCCTTGTCAACTCGTCCTTCTCTCGAAGCGGCGATCGCAGAAGTGGTTGAGCAAGCCCAGGCGACCTTAAATGCGACTGCTAATTTAGGGTTAGTGTTTATCTCCTCGGCGTTTGCGAGTGAATATTCTCGCCTCATGCCCCTCTTACGCGATCGCTTGGGTGACGTTCCGCTCGTGGGTTGTAGTGGGGGCGGCATTGTCGGGTGCGATCGTACGGGTGAGGCGCAAGAAATCGAAGACGAACCAGCATTGAGCTTAACCCTGGCTCACTTACCCGAAGTCAACGTCCACACCTTTCATTTTGCATCTGACGACTTACCCGACCTCGACAGCCCGCCCCACGCCTGGACGCAGCTCATTGATGTCCCTCCCGAAACTCAACCGGATTTCATTTTGCTGGCTGATCCGATGAGCAAGATCAATGACCTACTACAAGGGCTAGATTTTGCCTATCCGGGTGCAATCAAAATTGGCGGTCTGGCTAGCAGCAATTCGATGGGTAGCGGTTCCGGGCTGTTTTGCAACTACAAACTCTACCGAGAAGGTACGGTGGGGGTAGCGCTCAGCGGCAAAATTGTCATTGAGGCGATCGTCGCTCAAGGATGCCGTCCTATTGGTCAGCCTTACCGAGTCACCGAAGGCGAACGGAATATCTTGCTGGGCTTAGAAGCAGACGCTAATTCGGCAACAGGCAACTGTGGGGAGTCTCGCCCACCGTTGGAAGTGTTGCAAGAACTCATCCAAAACCTCAGTGACGACGATCGCATGTTGGCTCAACATTCCTTGTTTATTGGGGTGGCTCGCAGCGAGTTTAAGCAAACCCTGGAGGCTGGAGATTTCCTGATTCGTCAAGTGTTGGGAGTTGACCCGCGTGTAGGGGCGATCGCTGTGGGAGATCGGGTACGACCCGGGCAACGGGTGCAGTTCCATCTACGAGATGCCCAAGCCTCAGCCGAAGACCTCAAAACTCTTTTAAATCGGTATTCTCAACAAAACCCTCACCCCGAAGCTACTCAAGAAGCAGCCCTGATGTTCTCCTGCCTGGGCCGGGGAGCAGGTCTTTACGGTGAAGCCAACTTTGACTCCCAACTCTTTAGCAAATACGTCGGTCAACTGCCTCTGAGTGGGTTCTTTTGTAACGGCGAAATTGGCCCGATCGCTGGTACTACCTTCCTGCACGGATACACCTCGGTCTTTGGGATCTTGCGCCAAGGTTAAAACCCGATTGGGCTAGGGAGATCCCCGCATCTCTAAATGGGTAGATCTCCGCTAGTCATTTACCCGTAGCAACCGCGAAAATACAGATATATAAAAACCGCTGGCACAGGTCACACCCTTAAAGATTGAGCCAGCCTATAAAAAAATCAAGCCCCGACTCAAGCAGTTGGGGCTTTGTTTTGTTTGACTAAAGCGATCGCCATTTCAAGCAATCCGACGTTGCAACATCACCATTTGCGCTTCAGCCATTGCGGTTGGTACCAGTTTCCAACCCGTCTTCAACAATTTCTGATAGGTCGCCCAACCTTTCGACCCTCCAGGGATTTGATGATCGGGAACTGCGTAAAGCGGAAAATTGGTGTAAGGCTGCCAGGGTTGATGTGGATACACTCGTAGGTACAAAACTTTTTCGTCTTGGTCAGAGGTCGAGAGCCAGCACATTTCGCGATTCATGGGCACTCCTAAGAGATGAGGGCACGTCAGCAAGTTGATTTCAGAGTTGTAGTACGGCTGAAACTTGCTTGGCTTTTGCACAATTTAGCAATCTAGTCAACATCAGGCAACTTTTATTAACAAAAAACAGATATTTTGATATCTCTTCATACGTTTCTCAGCATTCTCGTCGTGCCTACTGAACGGTAGAAGTCTAGAAAATCCTGAAATTAAAGCCATCTTGGCGCTAAAACTTACTTCTTCTAGGCGCGAACTATGAGAAGATTAAAGCTCACTCGCTTAATCACGAGCTCACGAGTTACCAAAAGTTAGTTGCTGTATTGCAGGAAACGGGAATGCGGTGTGCTGTTTCTAGTCGAGCTGGTCAAGTGCTGGCTCATGGTCGGCTGTTCGTTCAACCAGATGAAAGTGGCAATTTGCGCTTAGATTTTCAAACAGATGGTGGGCGATTGATCCAAGGTGGGGCAGTCGGGCCAGACGGCGACCTAACCTCGGCGGGACAGGTTTTATTTCGGCAGTTTCGCGAAACGTGGAAAATGACCGAATGTACACTAACGATCAAATCGTGAGTTGGGGCTGCATATACCCATAAAAAAACTCGAACCCCAAATTGAGTTCGAGCCAGCTTAGATAGTTGCTTAGCTAAATTTTGGTGAGGTCAGCCTCAACTGAGTTTGCGATCGCCAACAGGGAGTGACCCGATTAGTTATCGTAAACTCGGCACTCAGCAGCCTCAGGGTTGGCATCGCAGAATTGTTCTAGAGAATTCTTATTCTTGGTTTCGCGTTGGTGAGAGGCTTCAGCTTGGAGTTCTTCGACAGCGTCCCAAGCAGCTGCGCACTCGCCCGAGGTGCCACCAGAGGTTTCACAAACGGCACGTGCTTGATCCCGTTCTTGTTCGATTTGCTTTTGAATATCGCTCATGGATGCTTGCTTGATTCTGTAAATGTTTTCTAGGTCAGTCTAAGGAACCTTTAGCGCTTGAGGGTTTAACCAGGTTAAATTTCCCGCTAGACCACTTAAGAGAGCCATTCCTTCAGTGAATAAGAAGACAAGCCAGAAAGCTGGATTTGGCCTTATTTTTTAATATTTCAGGCGCATACAGTCCGCTCAAACGGATCTCATCATTTCTTATCCACCCATACATAATGGTAACCTGCGATCGCTCGATCGTCATTTCTACCTATTGGTTAGTCTCTATCAAGCAATTTGTGCCCCTCAGCAAATCTGCATAGAAATCTAGCTCATTAATGTCTGATTTATTGCTTTCAGATTCAGCGTGCAGATCAAATTTTGACCACTGAATGCTGGCTTTGCATAGGTACAATTCCTCAGTTGCATCTCACCGGGCTTTTTGCATCGCTGAATACAACAACTTTTTTTTAGACATGGGATTTAACTATCCAGGCAGGCTTCGTTCCAACTGGAGTCTCTACCTCGGTTAAGAAGCCCTAGGAGATGTCAGCATCTCCTAGTTTCTGCCTGCTTTATTGACGACAGGCGTGAGGATTGCAATAGGAATGACCCGATTAACTCTTGTTTCTGGGTGGCTCAATGCGACCGTTGTTACTGCGAGCTTGCTTGTAGCTGCTAATACCTCTGCACTTGAGGCTGTCTCTGTTCAACCCGCAGCGATCACTCCATCAGCATATAGCGAACCCACTCTTGAGGTAGCAGCGATCGCCGATGCCGAAGCCGATCCTCTATCTCAAGTTACCTCCGTCTCTCAACTGTCAGATGTACAACCAACTGATTGGGCATTTCAAGCTTTGCAATCGTTGGTGGAGCGTTATGGTTGTATTGCAGGTTATCCTGACGGCACCTATCGCGGCAATCGCGCCTTAACTCGCTATGAATTCGCAGCGGGGATGAACGCCTGCTTAGACCGCATCAACGAACTGATCGCTGCCGGAACCGATGACCTGGTCAGCAAAGAAGACCTCGCCACCCTCCAACGACTGCAAGAGGAGTTTTCAGCAGAGCTCGCCACTTTGCGCGGACGTGTTGATGCTCTAGAAGCTCGCACCGCAGAATTAGAAGCCAATCAATTTTCAACCACTACCAAACTTGCTGGCGAAGCAATTTTTGCAGTCTCAGATGCCTTTGGAGATGAAGTAGATGCCGAAACCGTCTTGAGCGATCGCGTTCGGCTCAACTTATTAACCAGCTTCACGGGCAAAGATCGCCTCAGAACTCGCCTACAAGCTGGCAACCCTGGCACCTCTTTTAGCAACCAAATTGGCACCAATGAGGGACGCTTCACCTACGATGGCACCACCGGAAATAATGTCGCGATCGATATTTTAGACTACCGCTTTCCAGTGACCGACAAAGCCTACGTCAACCTGTTTGCCAACGCAGCCCTCCATCATCATTACGCTGATACCGTCAACCCCTATCTAGAGAGCTTTGGCGGCGGTTCTGGGGCATTATCGCGATTTGCAGAGCGCAACCCGATTTACCGCATTGGAGGGAACGCTGCTGGGATCGGGGTGAACTATCAGTTTAGCGAAGCCCTCAAGCTTGACCTGGGTTATCTGGCGAATGAAGCCAGCAGCCCTAACGAAGGTGATGCTTTATTTGATGGCAACTACTCGGCCTTAGCTCAACTCGTTTTTCAACCCTTTGACCAACTGAAATTAGGCTTCACCTACGTTCACTCTTACAGCGGTTTAGATACCCCATTCAATTTCGGTGGGACAGGCACCAACTTAGCCAACCGACCTTGGATCGGGGGTGGGTTTGGGGCAACCCCAGTTTCTAGCAACTCTTACGGGGTTGAAGCTTCTTTTCGAGTGAGCCCGCAATTGCTAGTTGGAGGTTGGTTTGGCCTCACCAATGCTCGCCTCATCGGTTTAGGAGACAGCAAAATCCTCAATTATGCAGTGACGTTAACCTTGCCTGACCTCGGTAAGAAAGGCAATCTGGCTGGCATTATTGTCGGCGCGGAACCTTATCTCAGCGATATTAGCGTTCCTGGTACTTCAGATATTGACGAAGATATCCCGCTGCACATTGAGGGCTTCTACAAATATCAACTCACCGACAATATCTCGGTGACACCCGGTGTGATTTGGTTAACGGCTCCCAATCAAAATAACAATAATGAGGATGTGATCATCGGTACGCTGCGAACCACTTTCAACTTCTAGGTTTCAGGCGATCAAGCTTAACCTGAGCGTTTAAACCTTGAGAAGCGCACCCGACACTTGGCCTGTGGTGCGCTTCTGAGGTAAATCTGGCGAGTGGGGTTAAAACGAGATCAACGGACATTGGGCGATCGCTAACTCACCTTCAATGTTTAAATGCCCTTCAAATAGCTAGCGGACGTGAAACTCTACAACGTCTTGCTTGATCGTGATGTCATAGTGACCAAAGAAGTCATGCCCTAGCAATCCGGTTCCTAGATCAGGAGCGATCGCCACCAATAAGCCTTTAGCCACAGCACCCCCTGCCTCTACCGACTGCAACGAACCGAGCGGCAGTTCAACACCCTTAGCGCTGGCTGTATCAAACTTGAGCTTGGCAACCGGCACAACTGACATTGCTCGTGCCATCTGCTGCGTGATCACGGTACTACTCGCACCTGTATCGACAATCATTTCAAAGGTTTGGCGGTTATTGAACGTGACATCAATCACCGG
Organism: uncultured bacterium; assembly: GCA_966211855.1. Lineage (GTDB taxonomy): Bacteria > Cyanobacteriota > Cyanobacteriia > FACHB-46 > FACHB-46 > CBIHQL01. Next base: position 2,178 of record CBIHQL010000171.1, on the reverse strand, counting down.
AGTGCCACCTTCACGCCGTTTGATTTTGGCTTGAAAGACTCGACCCGTCGTTGGCAGCACCGTACTCAGAGAATTTTGAGCAGATGTGCCGCCACTCTGCTTCAGGCCACCACCACAGAGTTGAGACAAATCAAGGGTTTTGCCCGTATTGCTCAACATGTAGCACCCTTCTACCTCTTGAGCGATCGCCGCCTCTGAAAAACGGGGCGCATAAGGTAGGAGCAGCACAGCTAGGGCAGCAGTTACATAGCAGGATTTCAGCATGGGCAACATCCTTGAAGGTCTTTTTTAGAATCCCCACTCAAGCTTGATTTTGCTCAGTCCAACCCAGCAATTTTGCTAACTGCCACAAAAAAGCTCGGTGCTATGACCGAGCCGTTGAGCTGTGAGGCTCTTGTGATGAATTCATGATGTCTAAATCACTTGATGTTGATCTGTATCCATTCCCAATGGGTTTGGGCGATCAAAAGGGTTTCTCGGGTCTGGTCTAAACCAGAAGCCTTTGTTAGCAGGAACACACACTGACCGATAGTCTATTTCTGTGTTTACCACACTACGCCTAGGAAATCAATTCCTTGCGGTTGAGATCTATTTGAGATTGAAATGGCAAATCCAAAGTTGTTGTTAAACAATTGACGATCGCGATTACCTCGCAAAGCTAGAGCGCGACTAGCTTTCTGACTTTATCTCCCAGCGATCGCACAGTCACTCGGCTTTTATCTTAGAAGTTAGAAATTTCTGCACTCCTATAGAGATGGTTTTGCCATATTTCTCACAAAATCATCGTAAACCTGGGCAGCGGTGAGACATAGACCGCTTTAAGCCTAAATTGCCGTGAAACTATAAGAACCTAATCATCATGGTCGCAACTCCTCCTAAACCAACCGTAGATAATCTAGAAACTATCAGCAGCTTTGGTAAAGCGCGATCGACCATTACTGGATCTCCTTTAAACTCTGAAGATATACAACGAATGCAGGCTTACTGGGATGCTTGCAACTACTTGGCAGTCGGGATGATTTACCTGCGAGATAACCCCCTACTGCGAGGACCTCTCAAGCCAGAACATATTAAAAAACGGCTGTTAGGTCACTGGGGATCAAGCCCTGGCATGGCATTTACCTATGTGCATCTCAACCGCCTGATCAAAAAATACGATCTGGATATGATCTTTTTGGCAGGCCCCGGACATGGTGCGCCTGGTGTGCTTGGCCCCGTTTATTTAGAAGGCACTTACTCTGAGATTTATCCCAGCAAGAGTGAGGATATCGAAGGCTTAAAGGAGTTCTTCCGGCAGTTTTCATTCCCTGGGGGTATTGGTAGCCATTGCACACCCGAAACGCCCGGCTCGATCCACGAGGGGGGTGAGCTAGGATACAGTGTCTCCCATGCCTACGGTTCAGTGTTAGACAACCCAGATCTGATCTCTGTCGTCATGGTTGGAGATGGGGAAGCAGAAACTGGCCCCCTGGCAACTGCATGGCACTCCAACAAGTTCATCAATCCCAAACGAGATGGTGCAGTGCTGCCGATCTTGCACTTGAACGGCTACAAGATCAACAATCCCACGGTTTTAGCTCGCATTAGTCATGAAGAACTAGAAAACTTGTTCATTGGTTATGGCTACACTCCTTATTTCGTCGAAGGGTCTGACCCGGAAACCATGCACCAAGCGATGGCTGCAACGCTAGAACATTGCGTCAATGAAATTAAAACCATTCAACAAGAAGCCCGGAGCGGTGGCAGAGTGCAACGTCCTCGCTGGCCCATGGTGATCTTGCGAAGCCCCAAAGGTTGGACTGGCCCCGATAGTGTGGATGGGCATAAAGTAGAAGGCTTCTGGCGATCGCACCAAGTCCCCCTGGCTGGAATGCAGAACAATCCAGAGCACTTGAAAATGCTGGAAGCGTGGATGCGCAGCTACAAACCCGACCAACTCTTTGATGAACAAGGTCGATTCCGGCCTGAGCTGAAAGCACTAGCTCCTGAAGGCGATCGCCGGATGAGCGCCAACCCCCACACCAATGGTGGCGTTTTGCGGAAAGCGTTGAACCTGCCTAACTTCCGAGACTATGCCGTTGAGATCCCCAAACCTGGACAGATCGAGGTTGAAAACACCAAACCTCTGGGTGTGTTTCTACGGGATGTCATGAAGCGGAACATGAACAATTTCCGCCT
>CBIHQL010000170.1:0-8075 GCA_966211855.1 uncultured bacterium | reverse complement strand
AAGATGCGTAGCTCAATTTGTGAGTAGTCGGCGGCGGCTAACATCCATCCGGCTTCGGGGATGAAGGCTTTGCGAATTTGCCGACTAAAGGCGGTGCGAATCGGGATGTTTTGCAGGTTGGGGTTGGAGGAGGATAAGCGGCCTGTGGTGGTACCCGTTTGGTTAAAGTCGGTATGCACTCGGTGGGTGTCGGGTCGCACCAAGTTTGGCAGGGCATCGACGTAGGTTGACTTCAATTTTGACAAGGTGCGGTATTCCAAAATCGCATCTACGACGGGGTGATCGCCTTGGAGTTTTTCGAGGGTGGCGGCGTCGGTGGAGTAGCCTGTTTTGGTTTTCCGCGATTTTCTGGGGTCGAGCTTGAGGGTGGTGAACAAAAGTTCGCTGAGTTGTTTCGGCGATCCGAGGTTAAATTTTTCTCCAGCGGCGGCGTAGGCTCGTTCTTCGATCGCTAGCAGGTCGGTTTCGAGCGATCGCGAAAATTCTCGCAAGTACGCTTGATCAATCCGTACACCTCGGTACTCCATTTCGGCTAAGACGGGTTCTAGGGGTTGCTCTACGTCTAGCAGGAGTTTGGGCAAGGCCGGGAAGGCAGCTAGGTCGGTTCGCAGTTTGCTGACCAGTTGGAAGGTGGTGTAGACATCCATGCCGCAATACTGGGCGACGCTGGGGATGTCTATGTCGGCGATCGTCTGGCCTTTGGGTACGAGGTCGGTATAGCTTTGCGGGGTGATGCCTAAATATCGGCGGCTGAGCTCGGTGAGGTTATGGCTAGCTTCGGGGTTGAGGACATAACTTGCCAACATCGTGTCAAAGATCACTCCAGCCAAGTTGATGCCTTGACAGCGCAGCACTAAGCGATCGAACTTGGCGTTTTGCAGCGCTTTCGGATAGGTAGCACTCTCTAAAATCGGTCGTAATGCTTCTAAAACAATGGCTTTATCGAGGGTTTTTCCGCTTTTGTGACCTACGGGAATATAGGCCATATCTGCGATTCCGGCTCCCCAGCAGCACCCGATCCCCACGAGTTCGGCGTCGCGAGGTTCCAAGTCGCTGGTTTCGGTGTCCCAAGCTACTGGAGTGAGTGGATCGGTTAAGGTTTGCAATCGCTGCACTAAAGCGTTTAACTGTTCAACCGATTGAACAATTTCTGGCTCAATGACTGTCGCAGGTCGTTTTTGAGATTGAGCTGCATCGGTTTCGTCAGCACTGAAGAAGTCTAAATCATCGCCACCAAAGGTTGGGGTGATGTCGAGGTTGTCTGCTCCTGGGGTCAGCGATTGAGCGATCGCTTCTCCTGCGGTTTCTGAGAATTCTTCGCCCTCATCTTCGCCCCCAAAGGTTTGTTGCAGTTTGAGAATTCGCTTGAGAAAGGTTTGGAATTCTAACTTTTCGAGCAACGGCACAACCGCATTGCGATCGAAGCCTTGGAGTTTACACCCTTCTAAACCAATCTCTAGGGGCACATCCAAATGGATCTGCGCCATATATTGCGAGTGCCGTGCATCTTCTCGGCCTGCCTCTAGTTTTTGCTTCACGGCACCTTTGATTTCATCAAGCGAGGCATAGATCTGCTCTAAAGAGCCATAGGTGCTGAGTAACTGCACAGCGGTTTTCGCCCCAATGCCCTTCACCCCCGGAATGTTATCGGAGGAGTCACCGCACAAGGCTTTGTAGTCAACCACCTGGCTCGGCAAAACTCCTAACTTGGCTTGCACTTGTTCGGGGCCAAATTCATTGGGGTGTCCGGCGGCATTTCCCCGCGCAAAAGGATTGCCCAAATGCAGCACTTTGATTTGTCCGTCAGGATCAATCAGTTGAAATAAATCTTGGTCACCACTCAAAATCTTGACCGGATACCCTGCTTGACTGGCTCGTCTCGCCAAGGTGCCAATCACGTCATCAGCCTCATAACCGGGTGCTGTGACGATCGGCAGGTTCAGCGCTTGCAACAGCTCTTTGAGGTTTTTGAGGTCAGGCTTGAAGTCTTCGGGAGTTTCGGGGCGGCCCGCTTTATAGGTTTCATCTGCATCGTGGCGAAATGTCGGTGCGCTCAGGTCAAAGGCGATCGCGAGATACTCTGGTTTTTCGGCTTCTACTACTTCTAGTAATGCCTTCAAAAAACCATAGGTGACGCTGGTCGGAATGCCCGTGGAGGTGCGCAAGCCGCCATCACGACCTTTAGCAAAAGCAAAGTAAGACCGAAACGCCAAGGAGTGACCGTCTACCAAAATGAATTTGGTCGAGTGGGGCGATCGCGTTGACGACGAATTGGGGGTAGAAGTAGATTGAGCCATAAACTTTATTCTAACGACTCCACTCTTTGTGCTTCAGAGCAGATCTCTGGAGAAATAAGGACTGAGCTTACTTGTATTTATGGTCATTTAGCGTTTCGAGGTTCTATCGAGTCGTAGGTATTGTCGATCGCGTCTTGCTCACTATCAATACGAATGATGGCTTGCACTGGGCCATAACGCTCCCGGATTGCCCCTTCAACTCGTTCGGCAATGACTCGGGCTGCCCCCGTAAATTCTGGATGCAAAATCAGATGCATCTCGACAAACACATACCGACCCACAATGCCTCGTGATTGCACTCGGTAGCAATGAGTGACCCCTTCAACTTGACGGGCAATTTGCGCCAATACCTCTGGAGCGATCGCAATTTGTCGCAGTAATAAAGGCAACTGCCAGTTGAGAACTCGCCAACAACTGCGTACGGCAGCCACCACCAGCAAAATTGCCAACAGGGGGTCGAGCCACAGATATCCACGCCAAATGCCTACCAGCCCGACTAAGACCACTAGGCTCAGCCAAGAGTCTTGCAACATATGAGCTGCATTCAGACGCAACACGCCGCTCTCTAGGACTCTAGCCTCATAGCGCTCAAAGAATGCTAGACAGAGATGCACTGCCATCACCACGCCCAAAAGCTGAATTAAGGGCAAGCTCATGGTGACATCCAACGGATCGGCAACATTTCGAGTGATTGCTTCTAATTGTTGGCTGGCAATACCCAATAAGCTGAACCCTGCAAACCCCAAAAAAGCCACCAACAAGAGCATGCCGGTAGACTCAACGCGACCATGCCCGATCACGTCCCGCCCGCTCAAACGACCAGGAGCCGCGATCGCTAGCAAGCTGAGGAGCGTACTAAACCCATCAATTAAGGTATGCATCGACTCGGCTAGCAAACAAAGTGACTTTGCTGCCCAGCCAGCCCAAACTTTCACTGCCAAGACCAGCAGTGTTAACCACAACGTAGCCAATAGAACTTGATGACTCGCCCGACGGCGACTATATGCCTCAGTCATAGCCCAAAGGCTATCACAATTTATTCATGCATCATTGGGAATTGCTGAGTTGAAGCGTAACTTCGATGACGAGGGTGATCTCAGTTAAAGCGTTTTGCACCTTGAACCCCTTCAGCAATAAGGGTTTAATGAGGGTTTGAGCCTGCACCCACCCATTGAGATTGCTCACTATGACTGCCTTGCAACCAGTTTCTTCTCGTGCGTCTGAGTTGATGAACCGCGATATCAAATTGCTCGTACTCGATATTGATGGCACGATCGCCGGAACCTCTAATGAAATCCGAGAACCTGTCAAGCAAGCGATTCGGGCGGCTCAGGCCCAAGGGGTACAAGTTGCGATCGCCACAGGGCGCATGTATCGCTCAGCGTTGCGGTTTTACCAAGAAGTTGGCTCTGATCTGCCGTTGCTGGCTTATCAAGGTGGACTAATCCAGGATCCTAAAACTCAAGAAATTCACCGTCACTGGACCGTTGCCAAAGACATTGCCCTGCATTTACTCGACTACTTTGAGCAGCCAGACTTGCGATCGCTGTTATCGGTGCATTTCTACATCAATGACCGGCTTTACGTGCGCGAGATCACGCCAGAAACCAAGCTGTATGCCGAGCGATCGCAAGTAGAAGCGATCGCTGTGGGTGATTTGCGACGGGTACTAGATAACGAACCGACCAAAGTTCTGGCGTTAAGTGATGATGTCGCCTTAATCGAAAAATTGTTCGGGGGTCTGCGCCAGCACTACACTCCGGCTGAGCTATACCTCACCAAGTCTGTTGCCACCTTCTTTGAGGCCACCAACCCATTGGTCAACAAAGGAACTGCTGTCCGCTACCTAGCCGAAGAAATGCTCGGCCTGCAAGCAGAACAGGTCATGACTGTGGGTGACAATTTTAATGATGTAGAAATGCTGGAATACGCCGGAATTGGGGTGGCGATGGGAGATGCCCCAGAAGGCGTCAAGGCGATCGCAGATTGGGTTGCTCCGAGTGTAGAGGTAGATGGAGCTGCCGCTGCCATTGAAGCGTTTATTCTGCGCGATCGCTAAATCGCTAATTAGTAGCAGAACTTTAAAATCAGAAAGGACACCGACGACTGGCCGTGTTTCGTCTCGGTGTCCTGACTGGTTCGCTCCTCACACACCAGTTAATATAGCCGACCGACACAGGTTTGTCACCCCTTCTTCAAAGATTTTTGGCAAGTTTGTGTTAGTTTGCCACTCATCCGCTGCCAAGCCTGATGTTTCCAGCTTTTCTGCACATGCCCTCTTTCATAATTCTGTGGGGGCGACGACCTTTAAACCTGCTCGTAACAAAGTGCCCAACAGCGATCGCGTTACTTCTACCAAACCCAAGCGTGCTTGCACCAAGCCAAATGCTGTCTTCTGCGTCTCGCCCCAAAACCGACAAGCGCTATGAAACCCAAGAAATGCCTCTGCCAAGCGGGTTACTAACTCCAGCAATAACTGCGGACTTCCTAAAGCAGTCTTTTGAGAAGCTCCCCAGGTCGCTAGCGTGTCTAGAGTTGTGACCAGTTCAGAAATCAAAGCTTGTTCAGCAGGGTGAGTCAACTGCCAATGACCTTCAGGGGTCAACCACGGGATCTGAGCAGCGATCGCGGAACTACCAGTATTTTTTACATCTCGTAGTGACGACCCATCCCATAGATGGTGAGTCTCGGCTAGGTGTAAGAGGCTGCAACACCGAGCATAAGCATACTGACACACAAACACATTTTGCAGCTCGGAGTTTGGTTGGCTAGGGAAGTTCCCTGAAGTTACATCTGTCACGAAATCACTTTTTAGAGATGAAATTAGTTGAAAATCCTCCTCTAGGAGGGTGTGTAACAAAAACTGCAACCACGATGCTAATCCAGAGTTTGTTATTTCAATATAAATTTCTGCTGGAGGTAAGACTTTGACGATAAACTCTCCTGAATCAAGAGCAATATTCCTGGGAGAGTCATGTTTCCACAGACCTCCTACAAACGGAGGCTTCTGAAGCTGATTAGCGATTTCAGCAGCCCAACTCACAGCAGAGCGTTCAGAAATTTTCGCCAGTTTATGAGCGATCGCTGACCTGTAGGCAATCTTCGTGCTGTCTCTCACTCGATGGAGTGGGTTGTCAAAGAGCCCATCTCCGCGATCTGACGGAGAACTAACGGTTTCAAGAGCTAACGAAGATACAGACAACAGGGAAACATCACTCTGTGGGTAGATTACCTGTCTTAAGTAGCTAAGTAACAATAATTGCAGCGCTGGGTACGCAACGATCGGTAAACTCTTACTCATCACCGATACACACTACTCAGTTCAACCTTGGTCAATCTAAGCCATCCTGTCAAGGAATTACCGGAACTTTAATAAGAACGTGTAAGTCTGAGCCTGTGGTCAATCCGAGAACTGATTCTTCATGTACGATTCATAACGCGACCATGAAGAGCCTGAAGAAATTACGTATTCTACTGACTGTATCAAATTTGATCCAGTTAGCAACCTAGTTTCAGAATTCATGCTTCCTGAACGGGTTTCTCTTAAGTATCTTGGTTCCTTTAGTTACACCCTAGTTTGGTTTTATGTACTCAGTATCCTCACCTTCAGAAGCATCTAGACCGTTTTTGACTTGGCAGCGCATTCTCGATTGGTCTCAAGAGCACTACCGCTGTCGTACGTTCAGTAAAGATGAAAAAATTCCGGCTCGTCCAGGACTCCTTTATTTAGTCCAAAAAGGTTCCGTCAGGCTGGTAGGGACTGCACAAGTCACTGCAACCAGTTCCTCTCGTTTGCCTCGTATGACCCCCGAAGAAGCATTCTTGGGCTTTGTCGGTGCGGGTCAACCCTTTGAAATTGTGGCGCAGTCACCTTTTACGCTACAAAGCTATGCTCACGTCGATCAAACTTCTGTAGTTTGGATGTATTGGCATGACCTCGACAACTGGCCCCACTTCCGCCGCGAAGTTTTAGATGCTTTCCGCTATCAACACCAGCGCAAGCTCTTGTGGTTAAGCACCCTGGGTCAACGACGCACTATCGATCGTCTCCTAGGTTTCCTCACCCTCTTAATTGAAGAATTTGGCGAGCCGACAGATGATGGCTACTGCTTACCTTGGTCGCTCACTCATGCTCAAATTGGTAGCGCTATTGGTTCGACCCGTGTCACCGTCACTCGCTTGATGGGTAAATTGCGTCAGAAAGGGCTGATTCGTACCCAAGGCGACAATCTGCTGTGCCTGCCTACAGATGCTCTTTTGAACCGTTAGGCGATCGCTATCAGTATCGTTAGGTTTTACTTTCACCCCTTGATGGGACAGTTATTGGACAGTTAAGCGCTAGTTTTTTCCGATAAGTTACAGCGATGTGCAGTGGGGACGGAGCAAATTGAGGTTTTACCCATGAGTCACCTGAGGGACTTAGGGTTGTAAAGGCTGCTGAAGTGGCAAAGATAAAATAAAGCGGGATCCCTCTCCTTGCCCAGAGTCTAGGGTGATCGTTCCTCCATGCAGTTCTGCAAGTTTGCGAGTAATGACCAGACCCAAGCCCGTCCCCGAATGCTGTCGAGACAGAGAACTATCAATCTGGGAAAAGGGAGCAAAGAGTCGCGCCTGATCAGGTTTGGCAATTCCAATACCAGTGTCCCAGACCATAAAGTTAATTCGATCCATCACACCTTCAAGCTGACCGCTAGAAGCACGATAGATCTTGAGACCTACAGCCCCCGAAGGCGTGAACTTGACTGCATTTGTGAGTAGATTCAGCAACATTTGTTTCAAGCGTCGCGGATCTACAACCATATCTTCAAGGTCAGGTTCAACCTCCATTTCTAAGCGCAAATTTTGGCTTTCAGCTCGCTCTTGAATCAAGCTGATTACGCTTTCACAAATATCAATAATAAAAATATGTTGTGGCTCCAACTCTAAACGCTCAGCCTCAAGGCGCGAAAGATCAAGGATGTCATTAATCAGGTCCAGTAAGTGTTGCCCACTACTATGAATTCGTTCTAAATAATCTTTTTGTTTCTCATTGAGAGGCCCAAAAAATTCTTGCAATAGAACATTAGAAAAACCCAAAATAGCAGTTAACGGCGTCCGCAATTCATGGCTTGTATTAGCAATAAACTCTTCTTTCATGCGGCTAGTTTCTGCTAGTTCATGATTTTGAGTTTCGAGAAGCTGCCACTGGTGCCGAAAGTCTGTTATGTCACGGCAGACACCAATGACCCGTTCTACCTCTCCATCTGCGCCTACGATCGGGGTATAAATCGTTTCAAATAATTTGCTCCCGGTCGGTAAAAGCATTTCGTGGTCAACAAACACGGGCTCATTGGTGACAAAGGCTTGATTGACTAGGCGTTCAGTACTCTCGCCCACTGCACCACAAAGTTCTTGATTGGTTCGACCTAAAATTTGCGGTAGCGATCGCCCTAACAAGGCTTCACCAGCCGGGTTAATTGAGATGTAGCGCAACTCACGATCGTATTCGACAAACACATCAACTGATTTCTCTAGAAACAACCGAAAATAATCAGCACTCGCTCGTTGTTGATGCTCTTGGCGATACAGTTGAGCTTGCCGCAACGCGATCGCACACTGGCTGGCGACCTGCTCAACCAGGCTGACCTCAGCGGCGTCCCAACGGCGCGAACCCAGTTGAGCGATCGCGAGTATTCCCATCAACCCTTGGTCATCCAAAACTGGGCTGACGAGTTGTGAATAGGTGCCTGTTTCTGTGAGATGTTCTTGGGTGATGTATGCTCCTGCCATCAACCGCTG
>CBIHQL010000169.1:0-8093 GCA_966211855.1 uncultured bacterium | reverse complement strand
TGCCCCAGTCAGTAGAGTACCTGTGCTAGATCGATCTCCTTCCTGTGTTCAGCCACCTTCTGTCATTGACAGTCGTGAGCACGCTCTTAGTTTAGAGGCGACGCTGCACGATCTGCGGCTCTATAGTTTTCAAGCAGATGTGGCTTGTCTTGGTTCTGCGATCGCCCCATTTTTTGAGCAATACCCACTACTGCCAGGGGTGCTGTTGTTTGACCAAGACAGCTTTGTGGGCATGATTTCGCGCCAACGCTTTTTAGAATATTTGCTGCGCCCTCAGGGTTGGAAATTGTTTCTTAAGCAACCGCTTGCCACGCTGTATAGTTATGCCCGACTTGACTGTTTGCAGCTTCCGGCTCAGGCGTACATTATCACAGCGGCTCAGCAAGCATTACGGCGATCGCCCGAACTCTTAGGGGAGCCAATTGTCGTGCAAACTGATGCTCAAACTTATCACTTGCTCAACATGCACGACCTCAACATTGCCTACTGGCAGATTCGCGGCATTGAGACGCAGGTTAGGTATGAGCGGACTCAGGCCCAAATGATTCAAACCGCCAAAATGGCAAGTCTGGGTCGGTTAGTAGATGGGATTGCCCACGAAATCCTCGACCCTGTGAGCTTTATTTGGGGCAATCTCAGCCATCTATCTACTTATAGTCAAAATCTGCTGCAACTAATTAACGCTTACGAAGCCGCTTTACCAAACCAACCGCCAGAACTGTTGGAGTTAAAAGAAGACTTGGAGTTAGAGTATTTAGCCCAAGATTTACCGAGTGCGATCGCCAGCATTCGATCTGGGGCAGAGCGGCTCTCTAAACTAGCAACCAGCCTGCAAAATTTTTGCCATATTGATGAGGTTTATCCCAAGCCCGCCGATATTCATGAGTGTCTCGACAGCATCTTACTGCTACTCAAAAGTCGGCTAACGGGTGAGATTCAAATCGTCCGCAATTATGGCTCTTTACCTCCAGTGCCGTGCTATCTCGGGCAGCTCAGCCAAGTATTCATGAATATCTTGATGAATGCGGTCAATGCGTTGATCGATCAGGCAGTACGACAAGAGTTGGCGATGGAGTTTGGCGGCAAAGGTATTTTAGAACCTCAGCAAAGACCCCAAATTGAAATCACTACCGAGGTCTGCCCCACCAAAGCAACTACAGCCACCTCTGGCACTCGCTGGGTCAAAATCCGCATTGCTGATAATGGTGCTGGTTTAGAGCCTGAGAGATTGCAACAGATTTTGGAATCTTTCTCAATCGAGAAGCGAGCCACCAAAGAAACGAGCCTCTCAATGAGTTATCAAATCATCACGGCTCGGCACGGTGGCAAATTTAGCCTGCGATCGCAACCAGGGGTCGGGACTGAATTTGAAATTTTGTTGCCCCTGGTCTAGCGCTTAAATCAACCCGACCGGAGGCGTGATCTCGACTCGCCTTTGATCCAAGTCCACCACAGGCACGATCGCTTGCACAAACGGAATCAGCACCGTCGGCTCCTTGGGGTTTTTGGGGGTGACTAGCTCGACTTCTAGCAAATCGTTGCCAGCGGGGATCACATCAATAACAGTGCCGATCAGTGTTTGTGTAGCTTGATCCCAGACTTCTAGATTCAGCAAATCGACGACGTGAAACTCACCTTCTTCTAAGGTGGGGCGATCGCTGTCAGGCACCAAGATTTTGCAGCCTTTGAGCGCTTCGGCTTGGTTGCGATCGCTAATTCCAGCTAGCTGAATTACATACAATCCTTTACCCGGCAGATCTCGCCCGCGCACCAACTCCACAGGTTGCGGTTCTGTTTGACCGGGGTACAACAGCCACCGCTGCCCCGGTTCTTCAAATCGCTCTGGAAAGTCTGTTTCAGGATAAACCCGCACTTCCCCCCGGATACCTTGAGCCGCAACAATTTTGCCCACCTCTAGCCACCCCTCAGGCAAAGGTGTCACTGCCGCTGAGACGGGCTGAGCAGAACGACGAGAAGTAGAGTCAGAATTTTGCGGCATGAGTTTGTTACTAGAAAATTGTTGCCAACACTTGGCCCGAACAGGAATTTGCTCGATCTACTACTTTAGCGAAAACTTCACTGAGGAATACATTTCTTTAAGTTAATCCCAAGTTTGATTGAGAAGCTTTAGAGAGTATGAAAAATCACGTTTTCTTTGTGAAATGCTGTCAAGCTAGAAGCCAATCCCGCTGCACGATGCTACCTGAGGTCAGTTGATCGGTAAGTATTTTGTCTGTTCCAGGAAGCATCGCCCTTGCTCCAGGCAGGTTCGACGTTTGTAGAAAGCTTGTTTGCGAGTTTTTGATTGAGCCTGTTTGAGCCCAGATTTCGAGATTTTGTGAAGCGTAAGAGCCTTAAACATCTATGACGAATACTGCTGCTATGACACCTGCGGCTAAACTAAGTGCGAAGTTACCCCTTCCCCTTAAGCGGCTGGCAGACTTGGCTTACAACTATTGGTGGAGTTGGGCTAACGGTCATGTTTCGCTGTTTCAAAATATTAATCCTGATGAATGGCAGCGATCGCACCACAACCCCGTAACCTTGCTAGAGTCTGCCTCCTACGAGCGCTTGACTCAGCTTGCCGAAGACCCAGCCTATCTTCAGCGCCTACAAACCCTGGCTGAGCAATTTGACCACTACATGCAAGAAAAAGACACTTGGGCCAGCCGCGTCGCTCCTCATCTGTCAGCCGAGCATCCAGTTGCCTATTTCTGCGCCGAGTTTGGCATTCACGAGTCGCTACGCATCTACTCTGGTGGCTTGGGCATTTTAGCTGGGGATCACCTCAAATCGGCCTCTGATCTCGGAGTACCCCTGGTGGGGATCGGTCTGCTGTATCGCCAAGGTTACTTCCACCAACGCCTCAATCGCCACGGTTGGCAAGAAGACTATTACGTCGATAATCCGTTTGAGCAAATGCCCATTGAGTTGGTCAAAGACGCTCAGGGCGAACCCCTGACATTTGGGCTAGAAATCCGTCAGCGTTTGGTGAAGGTACAAATTTGGCGGGCTCAGATCGGACGAGTCAGCTTGTATTTACTAGATACTGACCGCGAGGATAATGATCCCGTCGATCGCTGGCTAACAGGCCACTTGTATGGCGGTAATCAAGACACCCGGATTGCCCAAGAAGTTGTGTTGGGGATCGGTGGAGTCCGCGCCTTACAGGCCTTAGGCATTCAGCCTGCGGTTTATCACCTCAACGAAGGTCACGCAGCATTTTGTTTGTTAGAAATTTCTCGTCTAGAAGTGCAGAAGACGGGCAAATCATTCTACGACATCGAAGCTTCGGTGCGCGATCGCTGCGTCTTCACCACACATACCCCAGTTCCAGCAGGGCACGATGTTTTCTCTGCCGACCTGATGGATTCTTACTTTGCCCACTTCTGGACGCAGTTAGGGCTGTCACGCGAACAGTTTCTCTCATTGGGCGCGCGTCGTCTGGGCGATCCTTGGGAACCGTTTGGGATGACGGTATTAGCCCTACGGCTGTGTCGTCATGCCAATGGGGTGAGCGCCTTACACGGTCAAGTGTCTCGCAAGATGTGGAGCATTCTGTATCCCGATCGCCCTGAAGACAAAGTACCCATTAGCCACATCACCAACGGAGTTCACGCCCGCACTTGGACAGCTCCACTGATGGGAGATCTGTTTGGGAAATATTTGGGTGAAAATTGGTCAGCCCATACTGCCGATAGCCAAATGTGGGCGCAGCTAGACCAAATTCCTAACGAAGAGCTTTGGTGGCGGCACCAGATCTTAAAAGAGCGGTTGGTCGCGCATACCCGGTTTAAGGTCAAGGCGGCTCGTCACTCTCGCGGTGAAGACCATGACCACATTCACGCGGCTGATCATCTGCTCGACCCTCAGATCTTGACGATTGGGTTTGCGCGTCGCTTTAGCCCCTATAAGCGCGGAGACTTGCTGCTCCGAAATGCAGAACGGGCATTGAAAATCTTTGGCAACCAAGACCGCCCCGTGCAAATCATCTTTGCAGGTAAAGCTCACCCTGCTGATGAAGAAGGCAAGCGGATTATCCAACGGTTGATGGAGTGGTGCCGCCATAGTGCGATTCGCGATCGCGTTGCCTTTATCGAAGATTACGACATCTACACCGCTCAAAAGCTGATTCAAGGCGTGGATGTCTGGTTGAACAACCCCCGTCGCCCATTAGAAGCTTCTGGCACCAGCGGTCAAAAGGTTTGCTTTAACGGTGGGATCAACTGTAGCGTCCTCGACGGTTGGTGGTGTGAAGGCTACCAAGCTGGCCCCGACGGTAAGGGCATGAACGGCTGGGCGATCGGTGAAGATGCAAACACCAGCGACCAGGAGATTCAAGATCGAATTGATTCTGAATCGCTGTATCAGTTGCTAGAGCAAGAAATCGTGCCCCTTTACTACAACCAAGATGCCAAAGGCGTTCCTCATGGTTGGGTGCAAATGATGAAAGCCTCGATCAAAACCAATGCCCCGGCTTTCAATACCGATCGCATGGTGGCAGATTATGTGGTGCAAATGTATGCGCCTGGGACTGCCAAAACCTCAGAACCCATTTTGTCGAGTGCCCTGGCGTAGGTAGCGATCGCACTCAACTGCCTTAAACAAGCCCGACTAATTTATCTCTCCAGGTCTGCCGTTGGTTGAGCACTAGCGGCAGTTTTTGTTGTCAGCCTGATCCCCATGCCTGCTAGCCTAGAACCATTGCTAAATCGAGAGACGATGAAAATTTGGGAGGCCGATTTTTACCGTTGTTCCCTGAGCGATGAGCAGGGGCAACCGCTTTGGGAATTGTTGGTGTGCGATCGCGATCGCAGTTGGCAATTTAGTGCCCGTTGCCCACAATCTGCTGCTAGTAGCGCTTGGTTAGTCCCTCAACTCCAGCAAGCAGCAGATGAACACACTGGATTGCCCGATCGCATTCAAGTCTTCCGACCTCAAGCGCTGGGTCTGCTAGAGGTAGCAGGTCGCGAGTTGGGGATCACGGTCGAACCGACACGACGCACCTTTGCGCTTAAGCAGTGGCTGCAAGAAAAAGCTCAAGCATCTGCTGGCATGGCCTCGGCTGCAACCCTACCCAACCAAGTGCTCGACTTAGACCGTCCCCCACCGTTACCACTCCCCGAGACGCTACAAGGTGAGCAGTGGCGGTTTGCCGCGATCGCAGCAGGCCAACTCGAAGCCGCTTTTCGCGATCGCCCCATCCCGATTCTTGAAATGCCCGATTCTCTATTGCCGCTCAATTTAGGATTGGCTTCTACTGTACCCGTTCCAGGCGTGATCATCGATGGTGGACGCAAGTCGATGAAGCTGGCGCAGTGGCTGGCTCAAGTTCACCCCGTTAGCCTGCATTACATCGCGGGCGATCCGGATGGTTTAGTTCTAGAAGCAGGCTTAGTCGATCGCTGGGTTTTAGCAACCTTTGACGATCCTGAAGTGCGTCAAGCGGCCCAAGCCTACGAGCAACGCAAACAAGCCAGCCAAGGTCTACACTTTTTACTCGTTCAGCCTGATGATTCTGGGATGACATACAGCGGTTTCTGGCTCTTACAACCGACTACTTAGCGCACGCTATCTAGTTCGGAAGGAAGTTCTGCCTCAGAGTTGGAGTCTCCAGAAAACAGCCCCAGCAGTGGCCCCAAGATTGCACCAAACACAAACCCACCCGCATGGGCCCAATAGGCTATACCGCCATTTTCCATACCGATATTGGTTGGGGCTTCTAGACTCGCGACCCCATAAATCGCTTGCTGCAAAAACCACCAGCCTAAAAAGAAAAAGGCAGGTATCCGCACCGTGGTGATAAAGAAGCCTAATGGTAGTAAGGTCAAGACTTTTGCTTGGGGATAGCGCAAGATGTATGCTCCCATGACGCCAGCGATCGCACCGCTCGCCCCTAGCGAAGGAATGCCAGAATTTGGCCCAAAGAACCACTGGGTAAGCACAGCCAACGCCCCAGCTGCTAAATAGAAAATTAAATATTTGATATGACCTAACCGATCTTCGACATTATTGCCAAAGATCCAGAGAAACAGCATATTTCCAGCTACGTGCAAAAAGCCACCGTGGAGAAACTGCGAGGTAAACAAGGTAATCCACTCGGGTGGGCCTGCCATAACCAAGTCGCCTGCAAAGCTAGCACTCAGTTCTCGCGGGACTACAGCCCAGGTGCGAAAAAATGCCTCTAATTGAGGCGGAGTCAACGTTAATTCATAAAGAAACACTAAAATATTTGCCGCTACCAAGCCATAGGTAACATAGGGCGTTATCTGGGTAGGATTCTCATCACGCAGGGGAACCACAGGTATTTCTTCCTAAGCGTCTACTAGTCAGGAAGATAACCGAATCTTTGCGGTTCTGTCCGCTAACCTTGGAGAGATCTTGTCCGCTCCCCACCCATTAAAAAACCCCCCAAGAGATTGAGGGGTTAAGCAAAATCTAGATAACAGGATCTACTGAACGTGGATTTATAAGCGAAGTTTTTCGTTAAACTTGGCGCTTACCAACCTTTTTCAGATTGCTCAAGCACGTAGGTTGCGACATCTGCAATTTGATCATCGCTCAGACGACCACCAAACGCGGGCATGGCGTTCTTACCGTTCTTTACTTGGTTGGTGATGGCTTCAATGGAGTTCATGCCATATTGAGCCAGGGCTTCCTTCTTCAGGGTTTTGTTAGCCATGATCACGTTGTTGCCACCCATATGGCAAGCAGCACAGTTGGCGCTGAAGACTTTAGCGCCATTAGCAGCATCACCTGCAAGAGCAGGACGACCGAAACCCATTGCAAACACGGCGATCGCTACGAAGACGATAGATAACAGCTTTCTCAACACAGTTCTCCTCTACTCAATCAATACACAGCATGAGACGAAGACGCCTTGCTTAGAATATTCTACGATTCGACAAGACGTTTTTAGTGAGGCTGCAAAACAGCAACAGCACTGCTTCTAGCTTAAAGAGGTTTGGCAAGTCGCACTAGGGGGCGCTTTAGTAATAAATCTTGCCGCCGCCCCACTTCTCACCAACCACCTTGGGCTGCATGAGAATATGGCCCGCGATCGCTACGAGGTCTTCCTCGGTCAGGTTGCGCATTTTGGGGAAAATATCGGTGCTCTTGGTGCTGGGGTGCAACTCGGCAATTTCTTCAGCCCCGTCGTAGGTGGTGGGGTTGTGCATGTAGTCCACCAGCGCATCAATGTTGTTACGGGCTGGGGTCGCTAGGGCTAGCGTCTCAGGATCGAGGCCAACGTTGGGGTCAGTCTTGGTAATACCGCCAACATGGCATTGGCCGCAAGCATAGTTGAATAGGCGCTTCCCTTCTTGTACTTGCTTTAGGCTTAAAACAACATTATCCCCTTGAGGATTTGCGACCACCGTCCGGGTGGCTGCGTCGAGTTCAGCAGCATTTACACTTCCCACAAAAGCTTGGAAAGCGAAAAATACAGTGGCTACAGCCAGCCAAATGTATCTTTTAAGCATGGTTCTCCTTAACGTGGCTCAGTTATCAGGTATTCGATCCTCAACACAGATAGACTCAATCCACTGCGCCTCATACGACATCATCACAGCCACGCAATGACATGGCAATGACCTTGCTAGCACGAGGCCCTGACAGCAAACTGCAATTATCAGAGCGAAGGATGAATCAGGCAAGAACTCAGCTAGATGTGGCAGGAGAACCTTGAGCAGGCATCTCGCGTAAACTCTGGCAACAGAAGCCCTTCTGAGTCAGAGTGTGAGCCATATCCTGGTCATAATTGCGGGAATAATAGCCTTTGCATCCTCCGATGCCAGACGTGTCTGCGGACTTTTGACAAATTCCTAGCAGATTCTAGGTGCAGAGGTTCCTCAACCCAAGGGCGAGGGTGCTCTAGCGGTTCTAAAATCGACAGGTCTGCAAAACCCATGACAATTGTCTAGCTGACAGGTCAAGATTGAGCCATTCTCATATCAATATCATGCCACTGTGGGGTCTCTTTCCCAAGCACACCGTACATTCAGTTTCAGCTAGGCCCTGCCGAACTCAGTGAGATCGCTTCTGGCAAAGGCATGAAGTGCGTCGTGGCGGGTGCAGGCTGATGGAGTTGGATC
>CBIHQL010000168.1:0-8105 GCA_966211855.1 uncultured bacterium | reverse complement strand
CTCGCAATTGCGGCACTCTGGCGTGTAGAGCGGAATCACATGATCGCCCGGTTTGACCGACTTCACCCCAGCTCCAACTTCCACGACCACACCCGCGCCTTCATGCCCCAAAATGGCTGGGAATAACCCTTCAGGATCAGCGCCCGAAAGGGTGAAAGCATCGGTATGGCAAACGCCTGTGGCTTTGATTTCAACCAATACCTCGCCTGCTTGGGGGCCTTCGAGTTGCACAGTTTCAATGCTTAGGGGTTTCCCGGCTTCAAAGGCGACAGCGGCTTTTACATCCATGATGCGGCTCCTGGAGTTCGGTCTCTCTGCGTTAAGTCTCCGAATACAGACTATCCCACACCAACGGACTCACCGCCACCGACTCAGCAGGAGTTTCGCAGAAATTCCCATTTTGGCCCATTGCTAATGGCTGCTGACTTCAGGCAAGTCTAGCGTGAAGGGTCTGTCAGCAGGTTCGTAGTCTAGGCAATGAATGGCTTCTTCAGAGAGTGCCCTAGAGGGATGCACAGTGCATTTGAGGTGATAGTCACCTGTAAAAAACTCACAGTTGGCACAAGGAATTTGGTGCATTCGTTGAGCGTTTTTGACCCCATCCCGGAAGGCAGCCCAAAGGCTCCAGCCGACGATAACCACGATCGCCCAAGCAGATAGAAAACAAATCGGGACTAAAACTGGTTGCAGTGCATGAAATAAGACGTAGAGAAGTTGCAGCACAAGCTTATATCGACCCTAAATAATATCTACGATAGCGATCGCCAATCAGAAAGTACCTGCCTCCTTTGAGTCATCTCTGGCTCTTGCTAAAGAAGTGATCATGGTTACATCACAGAGTTAAAGCTCGGCGAAAGAAGTGGTGTCAAATATCAGCAGACTCATGTATTTCGATTACGGTTTACGCCTGTCGCGACTCCCCCTAAACTGTTGACGTTAGAGCCTTTGATTTGCGATCGCCCCTAGTTTCGTGCTACCTCAATCGCAGTCAAATCATAAAAAGATCTAAACTCCGAGCGACAAACCGGAGTTTTGTGTCATGATCACAGGTTAGAATATTGGCTCTGTCTTTCGATTCTTAAAGACCACAGGAAATTTCGGTATGGTTCTTCAACTTGGCGACGTAGTGCCCAATTTTACTCAGCAATCGAGTGAAGGGGAAATTGACTTTTACTCTTGGGCTGGTGATAGCTGGGTCGTTCTCTTCTCTCACCCCGCTGACTACACCCCCGTTTGCACCACCGAACTCGGTGAAGTTTCTCGCCTCAAGCCTGAGTTTGACAAGCGCAACGCTAAAGTGATTGCCCTCAGTGTTGACGATGCAGAGTCTCACAAAGGCTGGATCAGCGACATCAACGAAACTCAAGGCACTGTCGTTGACTACCCCATCTTGGCTGACGATGACAAGAAGGTGTCTGATCTCTATGGCATGATCCACCCCAATGCCAATGCCAAACTGACGGTACGCACCGTATTTGTGATCGACCCCGAAAAGAAACTGCGTCTGACGATCACCTATCCCCCCAGCACCGGACGCAACTTCCAAGAGATTCTGCGCACCATTGACTCGCTGCAATTGACTGACAAATACAGTGTTGCTACGCCTGTGAACTGGCAAGATGGCGAAGATGTGGTAGTTGCACCTTCCATCCCCACCGAAGAAGCGAAGCAGAAGTTCCCCAAAGGTGTGACCGAAATCAGACCTTATCTGCGCATGACTCCTCAACCCGACAAATAAACGGGTTTAGATTCAGATAATTCTTAAAGGGTGGGCAATGCTCACCTTTTTTGTTGCTGGTTGAGGATCTACAATTCCTCTGGGTTAACGCCAAGCGATCGCAACCGTTCCTGTAATTGCTGCACCCGCAACTCAGCTTGTTCTGCCCGTTGCCGTTCTTGTTCTACCTGAGCTTCTGCCTGGCATAATGCTTGTCTGAGTTCACTAGGAATCAGCAATTTCTCTCCCGTGTCTTCCCGATAGAAGGCAATTAACTGATCTTCCACTTGCAGACGCAACTGCAAAGGTTGGCTGCGTCCATCGGTAATCAGTTCATACTCGCCTCGGTGCAGACGGTAACCGCGCAACTGTTCTTCGATCCATTCGCCTCTGGGGTCAAATAGCCAATATTCCTCAACTTCTAACTGTTCATAAAGCGTTTTCTTAAAATTTTGATCTTGAGCTTGCGTTCCTGCCGATGTCACTTCAAAGATCACCGCTGGAACTTGGCCTTCTTCCCAAATCTTGTAGTTGTCTCGACCTCCCGGTGCCACATCAAAAATCACCATCACATCAGGGGCAACTCGCAGTCTGGGCAATCCCGGCGCGTAGTAAAGAAACTGATCTGCCAGAACCGTTGCTTGTCGTCCTTCTAGATATTGCTTCAAAACTTCTAGTGTTACGAGAATGGCATAAAGGTGAATATACGTTTCTGCCAAAGGTTCACCGTCCGAACTGGGGTAAAAAATTTCAGTGGTCTGGGTTGCTGGAGAGAGAGTCGCCATAGGGAGCAAGAGCGATCGCAATTTGCTTTGATTCTACTGAAGTTCTTCTAGCCCTAGGTCGGCTACCTTCTCTTAGTTCTTAACTGAAGTATCAGATCAAACCGTCATCCTGTAGCCCTCATAAGCCAGAATTTTGATAGGGAAGCACAAAGGTAAATTCAGAATGGATATTAAAGACGGATTTGTCGGCGCGGTCGGCAACACGCCCCTGATTCGGCTGAAGCATTTTAGTGAAGAAACAGGGTGCGAGATTTTAGGCAAGGCAGAATTTCTCAACCCCGGTGGCTCAGTAAAAGATCGGGCAGCGCTCTACATGATTGAAGACGCTGAGCGCAAAGGGTTGCTTAAACCGGGCGGTACGGTAGTTGAAGGGACTGCGGGTAACACAGGCATTGGTTTGGCTCACATCTGCAACGCTAAGGGTTATAAGTGCCTGATTATTATTCCAGACACCCAATCGCAAGAAAAAATCGATACGTTGCGGACTTTGGGCGCAGAGGTGCGGCCTGTACCCGCAGTGCCTTACAAAGACCCCAACAATTACGTCCGGCTGTCGGGGCGAATTGCTGAAGAGATGGAGAATGCGATTTGGGCGAATCAATTTGATAATTTAGCGAACCGATTGGCTCATTACGAAACCACAGGCCCCGAAATCTGGGCTCAAACTGAGGGCAAAGTCGATGGCTGGGTGACCGCAACCGGAACTGGAGGCACCTATGCTGGGGTGGCAATGTATCTAAAAGAGAAAAACCCTAACATCAAAACGGTGGTAGCAGACCCAATGGGTAGCGGCCTCTATAGCTATGTGAAAACCGGCGACATTCACATGGAAGGAAATTCAATTACTGAGGGTATCGGCAACAGTCGAGTAACCGCTAATATGCAAGGCGCACCTGCCGATGATGCGATTCGGATTGCTGACCCCGAATGTGTAGATGTGGTTTATCGTCTGCTCCGCGAAGAAGGTCTATTTGTCGGCGGTTCGACAGGAATTAATGTGGCGGCTGCCGTTGCCCTTGCTAAACAAATGGGGCCAGGACATACGATCGTCACCATCCTTTGCGATAGCGGTTCGCGGTATCAATCTCGCCTCTTCAATCAACAGTGGTTAGCCGAAAAAGGATTGCTGCCCAAAGCTCTGACTTTTTAATCTTCCTGGAGAGAGGCACGACAATCGCGATCGCATGGCAAGATGCAGACAAGCTGTGCGGAGGTGTTTTGCCTCTCTTTCTGCAATGGGGCTTTTTGCGCCTCTAGCGCGTTGTCGTTGAGAGATTTGTCATGCAAATTCGAGCGTTTGCTGCCCATCAACAAGGGGCTGACTTACAACCCTACTCCTTTGAAGTAGATGCCCCCAAAAACCATGAATGTGTGGTCAAGGTGCTGGCTTGCGGCATTTGTCACTCAGATTTGCACATGGTCGATAACGATTGGGGAGGCTCTCGGTATCCACTTGTCCCCGGTCATGAAGTCATTGGCGAGGTGGTAGAAACGGGGCCACAAGTCAGCCATCTAAAAGTAGGCGATCGCGTCGGGATTGGCTGGCAAAGTCTGTCTTGCCTGACCTGCAAAGATTGCTTGCGTGGCAACGAAAATCTCTGTTCTGTCAACAATCGCAGCTTGATTGGCAATGATTATGGCGGTTTTGCAGACTATGTTGCGGTTGATTCTCGCTTTGCCTTCCCAATTCCTCAAGGGATTGCCACAGAAGACGCTGGCCCCCTGTTATGTGCGGGTGTTACGGTCTATGCAGGTTTACATTATGGCGGTATGACCTCTGGGCAAGAAATTGGGGTAATTGGGGTTGGCGGCTTAGGGCATCTCGCAGTTCAGTTTGCCAGTCGCTTAGGCAATCGAGTCACTGTGTTTACCACGTCAGAAGATAAAGCGCAGTTTGCCAAAGAGCTAGGGGCTCACCAAGCGATCGTGGTGCCTGCGGGTGAAGCGGTTCCAGCCCCCGATCGCCCTCTCAATCTCATCATCAGTACAGTACCCGCCGCTCTCAATTGGACTGACTATCTCAAGCATCTTGATTCTGATGGCACGCTAGTCATGGTGGGTGTGCCGCCTGAGCCCCTGAATGTGCCACTGACAGCTTTACTGAGCAAACGTCGCCGGATTATGGCCTCTCCGATTGGTGGGCGGGCATTAATTATGGAAATGCTCTCGATCGCTGAGCGCTTCCAGATTCGCCCGATTGTCGAAACCTTTAGTTTTGATCAAGCCAATGAAGCATTCCAGAGAGTCCGTGATAACAAAGTGCGTTATCGGGCTGTGTTGGTACGCTAACTCTGGAGAATGGGCGATCGCGGCATGGTTCGACGAGTTTTAGTGTGCCAAAACCGTACCTGCTTGAAGCAAGGGGCTGCTAAGGTCTGGGCAGAGTTAGAAGCTGCAACAGTGCCCGATGTAGCGATTGAAAAAAGTGGCTGCTTAGGGCAATGTGGCAATGGGCCGATGGTGTTGGTGCTGCCAGAAGAGATTTGGTATGACCGCGTGCAACTCGTCGAAGTTAAAGCGATCGCCGACCGACATCTGCGGCAGGGGCAACCTGTACGGGGAATGCTCTACCGCAAATTTCACTCCTAACTTTGCCGCTCGTGGGTGAGAAAGGGTACGTCTACCACGGTTGCGATCGCTTCACCCACCTGTACGGTTAAACCCGCTCCCCCGGCCTTTGTACGGATATAACCCAGCCCAAATGCACCATTGTTGGTTGGTGTGATGCTGGTGAGTAAGCCGACTTTCTCGCCCTCCAGCATAATTGGAGTGCCGGGGTCTACAGATGTATTTAGTTGCAAGCCCCAGAGTTGTTGTTTCACCCCTTTGTAGGTGTCGAGGCGGGCGATCGTTTCTTGACCGATATAACAGCCTTTATTAAACGAAATCGTTTGCCACAGCCCCGCTTCTAAGGGGTTGTAGTCTTCGGTGAGTTCTTGATTGGGCATCGGGCGGCCTTGTTGCACCCGCAATTGCTCCCACACGCGATCGCCTAATGGCACAGCTCCAGATGTCGTAATTTGTTTCCAAACAGGGGCGGCAGCATCAGCAGCAGTAAGCAGTGTGTAACCAGCAGCGGCTAGCCCACTCCCTACCGCCACTCGCACGTTGCAACCGTTGACATTAATCACGGCATGATGACCATAGGGTTTACCAACCAATTCTGCACCACCGAGCTGACTGAGCAGGACATCACTTTTGGGGCCAATCAAGCTAAACATCGCCGTGCGATCGCTGATGTTGGTGAGCTTGACGCGATCGCTAAAGAAAATGTAGCGATCGAGAAACTCTAACAACGGTTGACAACGATTTGGTGATACGACTAGTAAAACAACATTTTCTTCGGTGACATAAACCGTCGCCAGATCAAGGGTGCGAGCGGTAGAGGTGACAAAAACAGTATCACAACCTTCACCGGGTTTGAGCTGCTGAATATTGTTGGTGCTTTGGTTGTGCAAAAAGCTGAGGCGATCGCGATCGCTCACTTCAATCCGGCCCCAATGAGAGCGATCGCACACAGCCACCCCGGTATTTGCTGCAGCTAAGGCTAGCTCATCATTGCCGAAGCTCAGCGGAATCTGACTATCTACACTCAAATTCGCCCCAGCACCCACCTGAAGATCTCGCAACTCTTGGCTCATCATCCCCGTCAAACTAACTCCACGCTTTCAGAATCAAAACAATACCAACCTCACCCCACCTCCGGCACTCCTCGCCTCGAAGGAGAGGGGCTGGGGGAGAGGTCAGCCTTCATCAAAAATTCGACAGTGAACAATCTCATGCTCTTAGCCAGCGATCGGCAGTTCGGCAAAGACACGCTCAACAACCGATCGCGCTTTGTCGTCTAACCGATTCCAATCGACTTCGCCTAATTCATCATCAATCAAGCTGGTATCGATCTCAACGTCATCCTCAGCCAGACTTTGCAGATCGGCATAATTGCGAAAACAGATTTGATAGCACAACTCCCACAAATCAACGGTCACCTGTTGGTCTTGATGCTTCAGACACAGCAAATAGCCTGGGAACGGCTGGGGTAGATTGGCTAAGGCTTGCTCAATCTCATCGACTTGTTCAGGTGCGGCAGTTTCTAACTCACTACGCAGTTGTAACACTTGGGTTTTGGTAGCTTCAGACACGCCCTCTGACCAAATCTGCACATCTTGATAGGTGCCTTGCCAATTGGATTGATCGAGCTGCTTACGAATATTGTCAATCAACCGAATAAAGGCAGGCTGCATTAATAGTTCTGCCTGTTGCCAAGCCATTGTGTCTCTAAAGTGCGGTTTCATAAAACGCGGGTCTAAGATATCAAATTTCCAAATCGTCTCTTTTTTCAAGCGTAGTCGAGAGAGGAGACAGACTCATCACTTTGAGCGATCGCCTGCGCCAAAATTCAGGAGGGCTATGCCAAAACTCCAAAATTTGATCTAAAGTTGAACGGGTTAGACTTTTTCCTAGTACTGCATCTCCACAGCATGGGCGTTACTACCCCGATTTGCTAACGCTTCAATACTCTAGAGTTGCAAACATTAAAATTTGTTGATTTCCATACCTGTATAGCATTCAGTAACTTCAGAAATTGGGCTCTACCCTAATAACATGCGGCTTTTAATCAGGGTTTTACCACTAGGCTAACGATCGCGCGATCGCTCGTTTGATCAGCGAAATTAGATCTGGTGTTCTTGTCCATCGATCTTGAGGTAGAGGCATTTCTCCATCTCTTGATCGAGATAATGGCAATACACTGCATTTCCACGCTCCTTAGGCGTGCCTATTCTTATGGCTCATCTTTCCAACGATAGAATTTGAGCCGCATCGTTCTTATCTTGCCTACGCTTCACTCTGTATCTGTCCTCTTCACAGTTCACCCAAGGATTGTTCGGCTATGGCCGCTGACTCAGCTACTCAAGAAAAAGACATCGACAACTTAGACCAACGGCAGTTGCTTAAAGTTCTAGCAGCGGTGAAGAGAGGCAATTTTTCTGTGCGCATGCCTGACGACCAAACAGGGATGGCTGGAAAGATCGCTGACACGCTCAACGGCATCATTGAACTCAATGAGCGGATGACCAAAGAGCTAGAGCGGATTGGCAAGGTAGTTGGTAAAGATGGTCGCATTTCGCAACGTGCTTCTTTAGGAACCGCTGGAGGATCTTGGGGCGCTTGGGCTGACTCGCTCAACACCCTAATTACCGACCTAGTGCAACCCACAGTCGAAACGTCACGAGTGATTCGAGCTGTGGCAAATGGAGATCTCTCTCAAACGATCGCTACCGAGATTGAAGGTCGCCCACTCAAAGGTGAGTTTTTACAAACCGCTCAGACCGTCAACACCATGGTCGAGCAGCTCAACTCCTTTGCCTCTGAAGTCACACGGGTCGCCCGTGAGGTAGGCACCGAAGGAAAATTGGGAGTACAAGCCGAAGTGAAAGGGGTCGCTGGCACCTGGAAAGACCTCACCGATAACGTCAACTTGATGGCAGGCAACCTGACAGCGCAGGTACGGAACATTGCCGAAGTGACCACCGCCGTAGCAAATGGCGACCTGTCTCAGACAATCACCGTCGAGGTCAAAGGCGAAATTCTAGAGCTGAAGACCA
>CBIHQL010000167.1:0-8111 GCA_966211855.1 uncultured bacterium | reverse complement strand
GTTATCGCCTTCATCGCTGCTCCTCCCGTTGACATCGACGGTATCCGTGAGCCCGTTGCTGGTTCTCTCATCTACGGCAACAACATCATCTCTGGTGCAGTTGTGCCTTCTTCCAACGCCATCGGCCTCCACTTCTACCCCATCTGGGAAGCTGCTTCTCTAGATGAGTGGCTCTACAACGGTGGCCCTTACCAGTTGGTCGTCCTTCACTTCCTGATCGGCATCTTTGCTTACATGGGCCGTCAATGGGAGTTGAGCTATCGCCTCGGCATGCGCCCCTGGATCTGCGTTGCTTACTCTGCACCCTTAGCAGCTGCAACCTCCGTTTTCCTGATCTACCCCATCGGACAAGGTTCCTTCTCTGATGGCATGCCTCTGGGCATTGCGGGTACTTTCAACTTCATGTTGGTGTTCCAAGCTGAGCACAACATCTTGATGCACCCCTTCCACCAACTCGGTGTAGCTGGTGTGTTCGGTGGTAGCTTGTTCTCCGCGATGCACGGTTCTTTGGTGACCTCCTCCTTGGTTCGTGAAACCACCGAGAACGAGTCTCAGAACTACGGCTACAAGTTCGGTCAAGAAGAAGAGACCTACAACATCGTGGCAGCTCACGGCTACTTCGGTCGCCTGATCTTCCAATACGCTTCTTTCAACAACAGCCGTGCTCTGCACTTCTTCTTGGGTGCATGGCCTGTGGTTGGCATCTGGTTCACCGCCCTGGGCATCAGCACCATGGCGTTCAACCTCAACGGTTTCAACTTCAACCAGTCTGTGATCGACTCTCAAGGTCGGGTCATCGGCACCTGGGCTGACGTACTGAACCGTGCGAACCTGGGTATGGAAGTGATGCACGAGCGCAACGCTCACAACTTCCCCCTCGACTTGGCTGCTGGTGAAGCCGCTCCTGTAGCACTGACGGCACCTAGCATTCAGGGTTAGAAAAATTCAGGTAACTAACGCTCTGTTGGCTAATTACCTGAACGACGAACCTTAAGCATCTAAAACTGTATCACTAGAAAAGCGCTCTCCCACAGAGGGCGCTTTTTTCATTAGTGTAGGGGTAGAGAAATTGCTAGAGCCGGCTCTAAGCTGTTGAGCAAACAATCTCCTTGGCTCCTAGCAACTCTAGGGCACTACCAAACAGGTATGATTTGAGCTTGGATGAATTTAGGAGGCAGTCCGACGGTTTACGCACGTCCCCTCGCTCGCTTGATCGAGCAACTTCAGCGCCTACCCGGCATTGGGCCAAAATCTGCTCAGCGGCTTGCACTACATATCTTGAAACGGCCTGAAACCGAGATTCAAGCTTTGGCTCAAGCGTTAGTAGAGGCCAAGCAACAAATTGGTTTATGCTCAGTCTGCTTTCACTTATCGGCTGAGCCAGTTTGTGAAATTTGTCGTACAGAGACCCGCGATCGCAATACGCTTTGTGTGGTTGCTGATTCGCGAGATGTCATTGCTATTGAAAAAACCCGAGAGTATCGCGGCAAATATCACGTCTTGGGCGGGTTAATTTCGCCCATGGATGGCATTGGCCCAGACCAGCTCTACATTCATCAGTTGGTACGTCGGGTTAGCCAAGAAAAAATTCAGGAGGTGATTTTAGCAATCAGTCCTAGCATTGAGGGAGAAACAACGACTCTCTATGTGGGGCAATTGCTCAAGCCCTTTACAAAGGTGACTCGCATTGCGTTTGGTTTACCTATGGGAGGAGACTTAGAATACGCTGACGAAGTCACCCTAGCGAGAGCCTTGGAAGGCAGACGAGAACTAGAATAGGCGCGCTTGAGCAGTTGCTTAGCCATGATTTAGCCAGGACTGCTCAATAGGCGCTCTATTTCAGCTTTTGTTTGATGAAGGTCACAATTTGGGCTAGTTGTTTCTTCAAGCCATCAATTTCAGCCTGCATTTTGGCAATTTTCTCGTTGAGTGCCTGAATTTCTGCGGCTGCCGCCCCCGTCTCAGCTCCAACCGTTGCAGAAGCTGCGGCTGTAGAGGCGACTGAAGTAGCAGCTTGCATTCTGGGCAATTTTGCTTTTGCCATTGCTGCTTTGATGGCTTCAATCAGTTCTTTTTGTTCAAAAGGCTTCTCAATGAACTCAAAGTACTCAAAAGGTTCGGGGATCTTCTCCGCAACTTCTTCGCGACGACCCGACATCACCACAAGGGGAATACTTTGTAGATCCGATTGACTTTGAATTTGTTGAAAGACTTCCCAGCCACTCATACGAGGCAAGAGGAAGTCAAGCATGATCAAGTTTGGGCGCTCTTGACGAATTAAATTTAGCCCCTCAACTCCATCTTTGGCTTCTAGGACTTCAAAATTGCCTTTTGGCAACATGTCTCGCACTCGCATCCGGATGACTCTACTGTCATCAATAACCAGGATCTTGTGACTTGCCACAACTGACTCCTTTGGTGGTGACTAACAATTGGGTGAAAGTTTGAGGATTATTAAGTGTATCGTTTTGCGATCATTTCGCAGTTTGATCCTGTCGGAGGAGCATCCTCAGGTAAAAGTTTTCATGAATGCTATTAATGCATAACCGCTAGAAATAGAAAGTAGCATTCGCCTAAGGACTGTCGAGTACAGGCTTAGTGGTAATTTTACGCCAGCATAAACCAGCGTAGCCTTTGCAAGTGAAATTACTGCAAGTGAAATTACTCTAATTTCAGCTTTTAGCTCAATTTTTACTCACTTTGCCCAGCAGTTGACATTCGAGAGCCTAGAATTGTTAATCGAAGCCATTAGGGTTAGTGGCCTGATTGACTTGAAACTGTAACTGTAATCACTTGTGACTCACCAATCGCCTGCCCAAGCTCGGTTAGATATCATCAATATGCCTGACTGGCTCCGCCGTCCCATCGGTAAGGCTAGTGACATCTCGACAGTGCAGCAAATTATTAAGCAGCGGCAAATTCATACTATTTGCGAAGAAGGTCGCTGTCCCAATCGTGGTGAGTGTTACGCCCAAAAGACAGCCACGTTCTTGCTGATGGGGCCAACTTGTACGCGCTCTTGCGGGTTTTGTCAGGTTGATAAAGGCCATGCGCCGATGCCATTAGACCCCAACGAACCGCAGAAGATTGCTGAGTCTGTGCAGTTGCTGGGTTTACAGTATGTAGTCCTTACTTCTGTAGCTCGTGATGACTTACCTGATCAAGGGGCAGGTTGGTTTGCAGCAACGATGGCAGCGATTCGACAACTCACCCCTCAGGCTGAGATTGAAGTGTTGACTCCAGATTTTTGGGGTGGACGAGCTAATGAACCAGAACTAGCCGCACAGGTACAGGCACAGCGAATTGCCACCGTTGTGGATGCTCAGCCTGCTTGTTATAACCACAATGTTGAGACGGTACGGCGTTTACAGGGGCCTGTGCGTCGAGGTGCTAAATATGAGCGATCGCTGCGAGTGCTAGAAGTGGTCAAAACGCTCAACCCAGACATTCCTACCAAATCGGGCTTGATGTTGGGGCACGGCGAAACAGAGGCTGAAATCGTAGAAACGCTCACCGATTTGCGGGCTGTAGGGTGCGATCGCATTACGTTAGGTCAATATATGCGACCTTCGTTGGAACACTTGCCAGTGCAAAAATATTGGACTCCTGCCGAGTTTGACCATTTAGGTGCGATCGCTCGTGAGATGGGGTTTTCTCATGTGCGATCGGGGCCGTTAGTCCGCAGCTCTTATCATGCGGGTGAAACTGAATAACCCCGAATCCGACCTGTAGGGGATGGCGGAACATCAGAAGAGCATCTCTATCTTAAAGCGCAGCAAGATCCCTCTAGGGATAATGACCTAACTCACAACTCCTTTGGTATTTGTGGAATATAAAGTTCCAAATTTAGGAGTTGAATATATGACTGCTCAAGTTACTAAGCAAGTCAAAACCAAGGCTGTGGTTGATGAGTCCAAGCCCCCTTATCCTTTCCGCACCATTGTTGGTTTGATTTTGCTCGCCGGTAATTTCTTAGTGGCAGCCATTTACTTCCACATTGTGAACCCATAGTCAGAGCAATATTTCTGGTTGATCGTGCGGGGTGCTAGTGTCTCTTAGATGGTTCCTTTAAACAAACCTTGGGGCCGGATGAGTAGAACTAGCACCATCATCACTAGTGCAACACCAAGCTTGTACTCAGTGGGCAAGAATAGCGTACTGACTTCTTGCACCACACCAATTACCAAAGCCCCCGCGATCGCTCCGTAAGGGTTGCCAATGCCCCCTAAGATCACAGCCGCAAACATGGGCAAAATCAAAAACCAACCCATATTTGGGCGGACGGCAGTAATCAAACCATACATACCACCGCCAAGCGCTGTGAGACCACCCGCAATCACCCAAGTCCAGAGCACGACTTGATCGACGTTGATCCCCGACACTCTGGCTAAATCAATGTCATCGGCTACAGCTCGCATCGCTTTGCCAATTTTGGTATTTTGCAGCAGATAGTGTAGACCCAAAATTGCCAATACTGCCAACGCTACAACAATAATGCGGTAATAGGCGATCTTGATGCCCAAAATATCAACTGCAGCCGCGACGGGCAAATCATAGTTTTGGTTACCACCGCCCCAAATCAAAATGATGCCGTTGCGAATAAACAGCGCCAACCCAATCGAGATAATGATTAGAGTGGTTGAAGTGGCACGGCGATCGCGCATGGGTGCCCACAAAAGTTTCTCGCTCAGCAGGACGGCGGCAATGGTTCCGGCAATGCCGAGGGCGATCGCTAACCAAATGTTGAGTCCCAAGCTATTGGAAAACAACGACAAGTAAGCGCCCAAGGTTAGAAAATCACCGTGGGCAAAATTTGCTAGCCGTAAAATGCCGTAAGTAAGCGTCAGGCCAACTGCTGCCAAAGCAATCACGCAACCTACTGCAATCCCATTCACCACAAGTTGCAAGAGTTGGGGGCTGAGCAGCGCACTTGCGAGTGATGCGCCATTATCTTGCGCCAAGACAAGTGTCGATTGAGCGAGTTGCGGGTGCGTGACCAAGCTCGACAGTTGAGCCAGAAAATCCATAGCTGAATCACCGTAGCGGGTTGAATTGCGGCATGACCTCTCAGCACTCCGTACAGGATCAGCGAGAGTCTTTAGAGATTTTAAGGGCTACTAGGCTCACATACGTATCAAAATCAAGCAGGAGGCTCGTTCGCCCAAGTGCTAAAGGGATGCTGAGCTAGATAGGCATTGTAGTAACGATAGTCATCCGACACTTCTATCGCAACCCAGGGCGGCAACTCTACCTGCTGCTGAGCATCTTGAAGTTCAACCTCAGCTACGATCAGCCCTTGATTGTCTCCCGCAAACTCATCCACTTCCCATACCAGATCGGCCCACTGGATGCGGTGGCGCACCGTATCAATAAATGGGGGGGTGCAAAGCTGATTCAACATCGCTTCGGCATCGGCGATCGGGATTTCGTACTCAAATTCAGTGCGGCTATACCCTTTCGTCTCCCCTTTAAGGGTTAAGTAACCGCGATCGCCTGCAATACGCACCCTGACTGTTTTTTCGGGGCTGGACGCGACATAACCCTGTCGATAATGAGTGCGGCTGAGCAAATGAGCCGATGAGTGACTCAGAAATTGCTGCCATTGCTCAGGGTCAACCAGAAATTTACGTTCAATTTCAACAGCCATTGATTTTGATCGAGTCGGTGGGCGACAGGTTGAGAGATAGCTAGCTAGACAGTTGTTGCTGGAGATATAGAAACGCTTCGATCTCGGCAGGTGTCGGTTGAGCGGCGATCGCACCGGGTCTTGTCGTTGTTAAGGCACCCACAGCACTCGCGTAAGTCACCACTTTTTTCGCTGCTACGGGGTCAGAGAGTTGCTGTAAGCCAAACTGAGCAATTTGATGCAAGAAACCAGAGACAAAGCTATCTCCAGCTCCGGTTGTGTCTTCTGCTTCTACATCAAAAGCGGGCAAATGGTCTTCATTGCCGCCCAAGCAGTAAGCACAACCTTTTTCGCCAGCAGTCACTAGTACTCCATCAGCATTGCCCAAACGATGCGTGATCGCACCGGGGTCAGCCGTGCCAAATAGCCATTCTGCTTCATCATCGGCTAGCTTAATAAAGTCAGCGCGTTTTAGCAGGGTATGAATGATTGGCAACGCCTCATCAGGGTTGGGCCAAAACATCGGTCGCCAATTAACATCCACTAGCGTTTTAACATAATGCTGCTCGGCAAGCTCTAAAGCCCGTTCGGTTGCAGCCCGGCTATCTGGGTAGGCCATCTCTAAAGTACCCAGTACCAGAAAATCAGCATTTTCAAAGAGTTCTACAGGCAACTGATCGGCTTGCAAATGAGTATCAGCAAATTCAGCCGTATCCAGATCGCCAAACCCAGCAAAGCGGCGATCGCCCGTTTCTGAGCGCAACACATAGACCTTGCGAGTGGGAGCGGTGGGATGTCGCTGAATGCCGCTGCTATCGACACCTAGAGTTTGCAACAGTTGTACCAATGCCTCGCCTTGCTCGTCTTGCCCAACACACCCCAAAAATCCGGCAGGCGTACCGAGCTTGACTAAACCACAGGCGACATTGGCTGGGGCACCTCCAGGGTAAGAAGTCCATGATTCGACCTGCTCTAGCGATCGCCCTGGCTGATTGGCGAGACAGTCAAAGAGGATTTCCCCTAAGCAGAGAACACGAGGGTGAGTCATGCAGACACTCCTTTATTCAGCAATCAGAAATTAATCCCAACATTAAACTGCAAGCACCATCCCTGACGCCCTTTATCATAAGACTGAATTTTGGAGAACTCACCCACCTCATTCAATCTGTTACCTCTTGAAGTTGCATCGCCACGCGTTCGCCAAACTCTGAGTCTGTATTCGCTAAACCAAGAAGTTGCAGGTATTCTGACTTGGTAAGACCAACCGTTTCAATAATCGCCAACGCTTCGGTTTCAACATCGCGCTGAATGCGTAAAGATTCTGCTTCAGTTTCCGCTCCTTGCAGTTCTCCTTCGCGGCGCTCAATCACATCGAGTACCTGGAGAAATGCTTGGACAAACTGATTCACCTTTTCAGAAGGAATGTCATTGAGGTCGGGGCTGCTGTGGTTAGTTACGGCTGGTTCGGCGATCGCCTCGGCTGGTTCTAAAGTTGTAGATAGCGGCTCAGCCCAACTAGCAAGGCTGCTAAAAGCCATCCCCCAAGCTAGCAGCACTCCTAAAAACCCAATGATGATCCGACGCCAAAATTGATCAATCACAGCCGCGATCGCCTTATCCACTGGCCTGATTCTATCGCTTGGCGTGGAAAGAACTCCCCTAGCCCTCAACTGTAGGGTGAACTCATCACCATACTAGGAGTCACCGTTGGCACTTCTAATGTTTCTACTGCCGACACCGCCGTGCGCAGACTAATCCAGAGCGTGTATTGCTGCTCATCTGGCTCAATATTGCGATCGCCAGTACAGGTTATGGCTGCGGCAATCCCTTGCTGAGCCAACGCATAGCCCAAACTATAAGCGTGGGCACGACGGTGAGCACCAAAAACTCGAAATTTGCGAAATAATTCTTGCCCGTGACTCATCCCTTCAGAAATTTGGTCATTCAACCAAAACTTAAAATAGGATGCCAAGTGCTGCTCGATCAGAATTAAAGTTGACATAGCGCTACGACCTCACAGGGAGCCATTTTAGGCATTCGCTTTTGTCAGTTGCGACTTAATCACAACCACACAGCGATAGATTTAATCTCAATTTTTAAAAATGGTCGCGTGATGACTGAACCTAAATCTCATCTGGCCCTACTTTTAACCTTTAAGGACATAACTCAGCCTTAAGCGTTGCCAAAGGTGAGATTGAAAGGTTAAGGGGTCAACTTTTAATGATTATTAACGAGATTCAGGTGAATTCACTCAGCCTAGGGGAATGCCTTGTCAGTTCTATGTGTTTAAGATTACATTGCCAAGCTTTTCACGATAACTTCAAGCTTGTTTAGACACTCCACCCTAAAATGTAAAGGATTATTGCTAATTGTTAAGCCATCTCTGGGTAGATCAGCGATCGCCCCAGAGAAAATTCGGGTATCCCTCTGTAGAACTAGGGTCTTTAGCCAAATAGCCTTTAGAATTAAGTTAAGCATGAGTAAA
>CBIHQL010000166.1:0-8227 GCA_966211855.1 uncultured bacterium | reverse complement strand
GTCAAGAACAAAATCACTTCGGCATAGTGCATCACGGTCTTGGGCAGTAGAGAAGCCGTTTGCCCCACCAGCACTGACAAAATGGTCATCAATGCCAATGCCGCGATCGCCCCGATAAACACCAGTCGGCGCGAGTGTCGCATCGCTAAGATGGCAGCAATAAAGAAGGTTTTATCGCCTAATTCTGAAACGGTAATCAGCGATAACCCAGCGGTAAAGGCCGTTAACACTTGCTCAAACTCCTCAGTCGTTTTAGAACCAGAGTGAGCTTTAATAGAGCAAAAGACCCCACCAAGCTCACGTCAGATGTGAACTTAGTGAAGGTCTCGCTACCAAGTCTTGCTAAAAACTTGTCACCTGAACCAGGCTCATCGCCAGTATGTTGACTCAGGCAGGCTGGAAATTAGGGTCCAGCAGCTACTCCCCTTCAAACCATTAAGCTATTATACACAGCTTGTTACGCTAAGTATCAGTACTTACGCATTACTTAACACCTCAATATTTCCGCTCTTGGGGTTGGAAAAGGGTAATCGTGACCGGGCGATCGCGAATTTCGATGCCTGCCGGGGAGTAGTAAGACAATGTGTGCCGGAGAAACTGGTCATCTCGCCGATCAGGGTAGTCCTCGCGGAAGTGCGCACCTCGGCTTTCTTGTCGCCACAGGGCTGAGGTCATGATCATTTCGCCCACAGTCATCAAATTGCGCAACTCTAGCGCTTCTAGCAATTCGGTGTTCCAGAGGTTGCCTTTATCGTCGAGATAAATTTGCCCATACTGCTGCTGGAGCGATCGCACTTTTTCTAGTCCTTCCTGAATCCGCTCCTCAGTACGAAACACCCCACAATAATCGGTCATCACGTCCTGAAAGGCTTGGCGCAACTGGGCAATTCGACAGGTACCCGGTTGATCGAGCAGAGCTTGAATTTGAGTTTGAGCCTCATTAAGGTAGCGGCTGGCATCGAGATCGGGTAATTTGCGGTCTTGCACATAGTTTGCGATCGCGGCTCCGGTGCGGCGACCATACACGACACATTCCAGCAACGAGTTACTGCCCAGGCGATTGGCCCCGTGGACTGAGACACAAGCCGCTTCACCTGCCGCAAAGAATCCTTCAACTAGCCCCGCATCACTACTGCGCACTTGACCATCCGTATTCACCGGAATGCCGCCCATAGAGTAGTGGATCGTCGGTCGCACCGGAATGGGTTGGTGAACGGCATCAATGCCAACTAAACGATGAGCTTCTTCCCAGCAGAAGGGGACACGGCTCATGATTTTTTCTTGACCCATGTGCCGCAGGTCTAAATGCACAAATGGCCCACCCGCTGTACCGTCTAGATGAATGCCCCGTCCAGCTTGAATTTCTCGTGCGATCGCCCGTGAGGTAATGTCACGAGGAGCCAATTCCATGCGGCTGGGAGCATAGTTCGCCATGAAGCGATCGCCTTCGCTATTGACGAGGTAAGCTCCTTCGCCCCGCACCGCCTCAGAAATCAACACACCCACCGGATACAACCCCGTTGGGTGGAATTGGACAAACTCCATATCCTCGAGGGGCAAGCCAGCCAGTGCCGTCATCGCCAGCCCATCTCCGGTGGAAGCAAAGTCATTTGAGGTAGTGTTAAACACGCGACCATAACCGCCCGTGGCAAACATCACAGCTTTCGCTCGCACCACTTCTAGGTGACCATCGAGAATGTGATACATCACCACACCCTTGGCTTGGCCTGCCTCGACAATTAATCGCAACACATACCATTCTTCGTAGAGATGCACCCCATAGCGCATCAGGTTAGACACCAACTCGTGCAAAATGGCGTGCCCAGTTTTGTCAGCCGCGTAGCAAGTGCGCTTGTGAGAATGCCCTCCAAAGGCTCGTTGCGCAATCCGACCGTCGGGTAGCCGCGAAAACAGCACTCCCATGTGTTCCAGGTCAATCACGACCTCAGGGGCTTCTTTGGTGAGAATCTCGACAGCATCTTGATCAGCGAGATAGTCAGAGCCTTTCACTGTATCGAAGGCGTGGGCTTCCCAAGTGTCAGCTTCATCGACGTTTTTGAGCGTGGCAGCCATGCCTCCTTGAGCCGCCACTGAGTGCGAACGAATTGGATGGGTTTTGGCGACTAAGGCCACATTTAAGTCGGGGCGATCGCGAATGATTTCTAGCGCCGCGCGACACCCTGCCAACCCACCGCCAACAATCAATACATCATGGTCAATCATGGAGGAGACCCAGTCTTTTACACGCAATCCAGATATTCCTATCCTGGCGCAATTAAAAATTCCTCGCCGATTGGCAAGGAACTTCTTTAGAAATATTTAGAGGACTGTAACTACAGGCTGAGAATTTTAACTGGCTGCTTGGGCAGGTTGTTGAGCTGGGGCATTGCTGGCTGTGGGGCTAGACTGAGGAGCCGCACTCGTCGCTGTGACTTCGATGTGGTTAAACAGAGTCGTCACGAACGCAAATAGCAAGAACGGCAACGATAGCACTAAAATCAGCCCGACCGTGGCTAACGCATAAACAGGACGGCTGGCTCCCATTAGGGCAAGGGCGGAGGCTAGGCTCAAGAAAATAACAATTAACCAAACAATAATTTGACCGTAGATATCGCCAAAGGTCAGAGTGCAAACAAAACGATATCTCTGGATGTTATTCATGATGTTCCTCAAAGCATGACCTTAAATCTCTAAGGTAAAGCGACCCTCCAGTTTTGGACGGCTTCTCAATGTTTCTAAAACACCTGCAATATAGCTTTATAAAGTTTGACCTTTACTTACAGCGATCGCTTTCTCAATTGCAAATTTCATCACTCCAGCCCTAACTCACGCTTCAGCAAATTGATGGACTTCGTGTTGATGTAGTTATCGCAGCAGATCAACTGCGGAGGCCGAATAATATCGTCTCGGGCGGCTGTAACGGCTGCTTTAACCTGCGGAAAACTAGCTTGATCGCTAATGATCAGTTGAGCACTGCGGACGATCGAGTTGAGCTTATAGCTGTCTTCTAGTTGGGCAGTCATCACCAGCAAATCATCGCCCCGTAAACTGTGAATAATCACCTCAGCGGCTCGCAAAACGCCAGAACTTAAGCTGACCAAACCGATACAGCTATCTTTAGTCGCCTTTTGAATCAGGTGAATCTCTTGACCGTAGTCGTAAATATCAACCGGAATCACCCGCACTGACTTGGGAGCCGCGATCGCTTCAGCTTCTCCAATAAAGTAGCGACTGGTAACCACTGTGCCAGAGCGAGTTTGACTGAGGGTTCGCTCTAGTTCTTCCATTGGCACCAACTGCACTGGAATTTGCAGCTCTTGCTCTAGCTGCCGCACCATCAACTCTCCGGCACCAATGTCTTGATTGGGTGCAGTCACCAACACCCGAGCACTGCATCGCAATCGCCAATCAACTTCACCGAGAAACAGTTCTCGCGCTTCGTTGAGTGAACAACCCTGCTTCAACAGTTCATCTAAGCTTTGTTTCACGAGTTGGTGAGCTTGAGGAAATTGCTCTAACAAAGGCGATCGCTGTCTGGCGGCTCCTTCATCCCCCTGAGCCCGGACGTAAATGCCTGACCCTGCCTGCGACTCTACGACCCCGGCTTCTTCGAGTTGGCGGTAGACCTTGCTAATCGTATTGCGGTGTAGGCCAGTCTGCATAGCCAGTTGGCGAGTACTCGGCAAACGATGCCCAGGTGGAAACTGCCGAGATGCGATCGCAAACCGAATCTGGTTATAGAGCTGG
Source organism: uncultured bacterium (assembly GCA_966211855.1). Lineage (GTDB taxonomy): Bacteria > Cyanobacteriota > Cyanobacteriia > FACHB-46 > FACHB-46 > CBIHQL01. The sequence goes on along the minus strand of CBIHQL010000166.1, from coordinate 4,480 downwards.
GTTGAGGCTGGGATGTCGCTATCAGGTTGAATGTGGAACTGGATCATGTCAGAGCCTCCAAGTGCTCCGAGGGAGCGCAACGAACAAATTGAATCAGCGTCAATACAGGGACTTCTTGCAATTATCGAAGGTTATGGAGCCAGACTCATAACTTTTTGACAGAAAAGGGGTTTTTCTTAGGTAATTACCGCTCCGGTCAGGTAGTTTACGCAAACAGACTGACTTTGCTCAGCTTTGACTGTAAATTCTCGTCCTCTTTTAGAATTTGAGAGGCGTACACTCCAGACAAAAGCATGGCAGACTTTGACATCCAAGCAACTCAAACCACAATTTCTAACGGTGATTTAGAGATTGCAGCTTATTTAGCTCAACCCACCGCAGCAGGTTCCTATCCAGGGATTGTAGTGGTGCAAGAGATTTTTGGGGTGAACGAGCATATTCGTGATGTCACCGAACGGATTGCTAAACAAGGCTATGTCGCGATCGCTCCTGCAATCTTTCAACGGCAAGCCCCTGGTTTTGAAACCGGGTACACCGCAGAGGATGTGCAGATTGGTCGGCAATACAAAGACAAGACCAAGGCGGGTGAGTTGTTAGGCGATGTACAAGCTGCGATTAACTACCTCAAAACCCTGCCCAACGTTGTTAGCGATCGCATCGGTTGTATCGGCTTCTGCTTTGGGGGTCACGTTGCTTATCTAGCAGCCACTCTCCCAGATGTCAAAGCAACAGCTTCTTTTTATGGGGCTGGAATCGCGACGATGACCCCTGGTGGTGGCCTGCCCACAGTTAGTCGCACAGGCGAAATTCAAGGGAGCTTATATGCTTTTTTTGGCGATCAAGATGCCAGCATTCCACCAGAAGAAGTCCAAAAAATTGAAGCAGCCCTAAAATTGCACAAAATTCCTCACCAAGTCTTCCGTTACCCTGACGCAGAACACGGTTTCTTCTGCGATCGCCGAGGTAGCTACAACGCCGCCGCAGCCCAAGACGCTTGGGGCAAAGTCTTGGAGTTATTTGAGACAACCTTAAAAGCTGCGAGCTAGTACTAAAGCTTCCTCAAAGGGATAAAGCTCTCTCATCTCTCTAAAGTTCTTGAGCCTGGGCTAAGACATGCTGATATAGCTGAGGGCTGACACGAAACCCAGCTTGGTTGATCAAGGCATCCATAACAGGTTGAACTTGAGGGATGAGACTTCTTTTTTTAGCAACGAGCAGAATACCCAAAATACCGACGATAGATAGCCCAAGCCGAACTGCCTCTTGCCGCCCTAAGCGTTCATCAATGAGCAAATCATCGGCCTGTAGTTCAAGCGCCAAGGCTATAGCATTTGCTTCTCCAGCATCGAGTCCACGTTCTTGTTGCAGTTGATCGGCAAGTTGGGAGTCGGTGAGGGATTGAGTTTAAATCCAGCCCAGTTTGAGAATGGCTATAATAGCAGGATTGCTAGCATCTGCGAGTTCTTGAGCAACCAAGTCAGGAATAATAACTTTTTGGTAAATGGCTTCTAACAGCCAAAGATGAGCAACAAGGGCAAGATTGGCTAGGGCAGATGTGTCACTAACGACAATCATAGCCAGCCCCGATCTCGCAAATGCTGAACATCTTGCTCAAAGTCTTCTACGTCATAGTGAACACAAACGCCACGATCTGACAGCAGCTTTTGAAAATCTATGATTTCCATTGCAGCAATTTTGCTGGCGCGGTTGAGGGAAATTCGCTCTTGCTGAAATAGGGCAATGGCAATTTCCCGGAGCCAGTCGTTCTAATTAAAGGTTTTTGCTTGGCTGAGGCTATCAGGTAGGTTCAAAGTAATTTGCATCGGGTTGACCTCACGCACTCACTTTTAATTTTAAGAGTCTAGGTGCGTTCTCAAGAATTTATCAACGGAGTGATGGAAAGTGAGAATCGGGAACGCACCCTACAAGATCTATGAGATGGGCGATCGCACTTATTGACCATCCGCCTGGAAACTCTCATGGAAGGTGACATTGCCCTGAGGGATATGGTCAGAGAAAGGAAGGGCGAAGAAGAATTCTGAGGGTACTCCTTCATAAACAAGGCCAGGTATGTTTCTGAACCCAAATTTTGTGTAATAACCAGGGTGACCCACCAGACAACAACCTTGAGCATTGAGCTTTCTCAGCCTGGATAGCCCTTCTAGGATCAAAGCCTTGCCAATGCCTTGTCGCTGGTAATCGGGCAGCACAGAGACAGGCCCCAGACCATACCAGTTTTGGGAAGCGTCAGAAATGGTCACGGGAGAAAAAGCAATGTGCCCAACCACACGACCATCCATCTCTGCAACCAGTGACACTGTTAGGGCATTGGCTGCACGTAACGCCTCAATGATGTATTGCTCTGTCTTGTTGCTAAGCTCTAAGGTCTTAAAAGCGGCAATTGTTACCTCAGCGATCGCAGAGATATCGGCATCCGTCTCGTCTCTGATCACCACGTCCTGACTCATCATCCTTCGTGTGCCTTTATTTTTTAGCCAACGTTCCGGTTGAGGGCAACCAACAAACTTGAACGATAAACGAAGAAGCTTTGCACAGCCGCTCCAACCGGATTGTTATGCCTTGATCTCAATCACTATTCCGTACTCAGCACTTGCCTATTCTAGTCGCATACAGTTTAGAGAGGCTTCCACTCGTCAAGAGTGGCTCTTGTTTCTTTCAAGGTTCGTAGGTGTTCTTCTAGCTGAGTACTATACGCTGTTAACCATTCAATCACTATCGGTGCTTCTTCTTGTTTTCTGTCTCTTTCGGAAAGAATCCTTTCTAACTCAACTTGAAATTTATCCATGTACTCTGAAATTTGCTTTTCTGCGCTTGCAAAGTCCGCATCCACTTGTTTCTGTACAACACGAGCCAAAAGACCCTTATTTCTCTGGACTTGTTCATCAATTTTTGCTTTGATTTTCTCTGCTGTCGCCCTCAAATCAACTTCAAACACGGTATCTTTTTCATCGACTTCAACATCAACGTAGTAAACACGATCAGAATCACAACACCGAGATTCTGTACGCTTCACTTGCTTGGTCGCCCGTCGAGTAACTTCCTGCTGTTTAAGAATCATTTCATCAAGTCCTTGAAACTCAAATTCTGGAAATTGAATGGGGTTGATGTTGACCTTAGCCTGAAGTGACTCTCCTAAATATTGGGAAAGCTCATCAGAAATATCCTGAATATCATTCTGAATTTTAGCTACAAGTTTTTCTCTTGTTTTTTCACCCTGAATGATTAATCTATCTTGAACATCCACCCACCAACTTTGAATATATGGAGCACAGTAATCATTGATGGTTGCTGAGATTCTTTGTGCATCAGCACTACTAGAATACTGAATGATGTATGGATCAGGGTTTTCTCTGTGAGAACTAGGAATTAATCCGTCTCCATTCATTCTATCGAGCAGAGATACACCAACCCGAAACGTTTTCGATAGCTGCTTACCCACTTGAGGAATCAATTCCAAAAGCTCACCAGCAATTTCAGCCCCTTCTCTAAATAATTGCCCCCAGAAACTGTCGTCTGCCCCAGAATAGTTTGAATCTGAACTGGAAAGTCGTTTAGAGCCTCCCGATGAACGATTTTCAGCAATTAGATCTATCTGTTCCTGAATCTTTTCCTTAGCAGCTTCAGCGAAGGTATCAACGCCTGCACCAAATCCTTCCATGAGGCGATCTTTCTGATCACCTACTGCTATTCTCACTGCATTTATCTTCTTTCTCGCAGAATCGCGTCTTCTTTTATATTCATCAACTTTTTCTCGCAGTTCATCAACTTTCATCTGCCATCCAGCAATTTGAACATTGAGAGTAGTTTCAGTCGATTTTGCTGCTCTATCTAGCTGATTCAAGACATCACTAAGGAGATTCCAACCCGCAGTTTGAACAATCGTCTGAAAAACAGCCTCTTGTACATCAAGAATGCCACTATCTTTTACTGCTTGAGGAGCAATCTTTCTGGGGGCAGGAGTGACCATATCTCCATCCTCATTTTCTTCGCTATATTGTGCGCTGAAGAATTTTTTAAAATCTTTAACTTGTTTTTCTGTAGCCGTATTTTGTTGAATAAGTTTGGCTAAGAGTCCTTGTAAGGCACTGACCGGAAAAACTATTGGATCAGGAAATCCAAATCGATTTAAATCCTGCTTCAATTGCTGGATTGTCTCAGAAATCTCTGGATCTTTCTCTGATTTAAGATCAACTTGATTTAGGATAAAATAGATTCTCCCTTTACTTTCCGAGAGAAGTTCCTGACGATTCTTCGTTATGGATGCAAACAGTTCATCTACTGCATTATCTTTATAAGACCTGTAGTTCAAGATGAATAATACTGCTTTGCAAGTCCTTAGTGCTTCCAGAGATGCTTGCTTCAGAGTAGATATCTCAGAAGCAGCGGATTCCCATTCATTGGGACCAGGTGTGTCTATCAAAGTAAAACCTGATAGAGACGGTAAAGTGCCGATCGCTTC
>CBIHQL010000165.1:0-8233 GCA_966211855.1 uncultured bacterium | reverse complement strand
GAAGATTGAGTAGCCATCTCGACAAGCCTTGCATCAGAGTTGAACTCATTCTCGCGAGTGCTCCTCTTTCAGACGATCGTTGTTTTACTGGATTCTCAAGCGGTCGTGACTGCTGAGTCCGGGTAAACACGTAGGTAGTAATTGTGGGTGCAAAGTTAGATTTCAGCGATCGCCAACAAATCTATTAGCAAGTGATAGAGACAAGTGCTGATGATATGGGCATTCTGAAAGCAGTACTTGCAATCAGAGTAATGATCTAGGCTCAGGGCGAAAGCTCTGGGTCTTTTTTTGCGTTAGATTAAGCACCTTGAGAAATTGCTGTTTGGAACTTGCATCCCGACGACTGTAGTCATGAGTAGTAGGTTGGTTGTGACTGTATACCAACCGCAATTAAGGATTTTGTTGCTGCTATGTTTACTTCTCTAAAGTTGAAACATTTTGCCCTTTGGTTGGGTTTGTTCGCTGGAGTCACCGCCGGGGCAACCGCTTGCTATGGATTGTTGCCTGACCCCACCGAATCAGTGAGTCAATCTCCTAGTGCTGTGCCTGGCACTACAGTGGCCCCAGCATCTACTGCACCGACTGCTAGCCCTGTACCTGAGCAAGTTGTGAGCCAATCGCTCTCAGCACCGACTTCTCGATCGGGGTATCGGCCTGTTGAGCTTGATCTTGTAGCTCCCAGTCGCGATCGCTTAGTCGGTGAGGCTCCGAGTGCGGTGGTTGCGCAACTGTTTGGCTCTAGAGAAGCCCTGTCTCGCTCCGGTTCTGAGGAGATTCAAGTGCGCTATCTCGAATCTGGGCAAGCAGTCGTCATGCTGACTAAAGTCGGGTTAGCAGACGACTCTGTTGTTGGCATGCGCTATCGAGCTGAGTTAGAGGCTAAGGCCACCGAAACATCGCCTCAGTGGCAAGTTGTGTGGGTGGGGCAGCAGTTTAAGTGTCAACCCGGACGGGGGCAGCAAGCTTGGGCTAGTGAGCTTTGCAATTGAGTATTTCCACACACTAGTGTCTAGGTCTGTTAGATGATTAGGTAGGTTCTACCATTACAACCCAGAACTGCTAGCGCCAGAATAGAGTAAAGCGTGGCCCGTAGCCTCAATTTTTATGAACTGCAATCCGAGTCATATCCAGAGGATGAGCGATTGCAACGTAGTTGAACTAGAAGTCTACCGTCTCAACCAGCAGCTGCAACATCTAGTTCAAGTCATCCAGCAGCTCGCCGTTGCTCGCGATCTTGATACCATCATGGCGATTGTACGAACGGGCGCTCGTCGATTAACGGGTGCTGATGGTGCAACCTTTGTGCTGCGTGAGCAAGACCAATGCTACTATGCCGACGAAGATGCCATCAGCCCGCTTTGGAAGGGAAAGCGATTCCCGATGAGCGCTTGCATTAGCGGTTGGGTAATGCTGAATCAACAGTCTGTGGTCGTTGAAGATATCTACGCAGATTCGCGAATTCCTGCGGATGCCTATCGCCCCACGTTTGTTCAAAGTTTGGCAATGGTTCCGATCCGCACTCGGGAGCCCCTGGGCGCGATTGGCAATTATTGGGCCACACGCCATACACCGACACCGGAAGAAGTGAACTTACTACAGACCTTAGCTGATGCTGCCGCGCTAGAAAATGTTCACCTGTATGAGGAACAAGAACAAAAGATTCGGGAACGGACGGCTCAACTTCAGAAAGCGCTAGATTTTGAGGCGCTGTTAAAGCGGATTACAGATAGGGTACGCGATAGTCTCGATGAGAAACAAATTTTAGCGACTGTGGTACAAGAACTTGCTCAGGGCTTGGAATCTGGCAGTTGTCACACTACGCTCTATAACCTAGAACAAGCACCGGCAACCATCGACTGTCAGTACAGTCACTCTACGATGACTAGTACTCCCGGAAATACAGTATCGATGACCGAGTTTGCTGAACTGTATGAGCAGATTCTGCGGGGTGAAACTTTTCAATTTTGCCAGTTACCGCAACGTGACAACAGAGCGAACATAGACACAGACAGCTTGATTTTGGTTTGCCCAATTGTTGATGAGCACCGCGTCCTAGGCGATATTCGGCTGTATCGAGCAGCAACGGAGCCGTTTGTAGAACTCGAAGTCCGCCTGGTGCAACAAGTGGAAAATCAGTGTGCGATCGCTCTGCGTCAGGCCCAGTTATATCAGGCTGCACAGTTACAGGTCAATGAGTTAGAACGACTCAATCAGCTCAAAGACGATTTTCTCAGCACTGTTTCTCATGAGCTGCGATCGCCAATGACCACCATCAAGATGGCAGTGCAGATGACGAAGATAGTCTTGGGTGTGGTGAATCTAGAAGCTCCATCCCACCCTAAAAGTGGGGTCATTTTAAGTCAGGCTAACTTCTCGAAAGCTGTTGGTTATCTGCAAATCTTGAGCCAAGAATGTCAGCGAGAAACCAACTTAATCAATGACTTACTAGATTTAGCTCGTCTGGATGCAGAAACCCCTCCTAGCGTTTTGACAGAAGTCGTGCTGCAAGAGTGGATTCCTCAACTTGCTGAGCCTTTCAAGGAAAAAGCTCGGCAACAGCAACAGCAATTGCAGATTCAGATCTCCTCTCAGTTACCGCCTTTGAGAACAAATCTGGCGTTTTTGGAGCGCATTCTCACAGAACTGTTGCAGAATGCTTGCAAATATACGCCAACCGGAGAAACAATTACGGTTTCAGCGATGACCTGTGAACCAGAGCATGCAGTATCGGCTTTGGCAAATTCACGTCTCTCGATGAAGTTAACCGTGAGTAACTCGGGCGTTGCCATTTCTGAGAGCGATCGCGCCTCTATTTTTGATAAGTTTTACCGCATTCCTAACAGCGATCCTTGGAGACACGGAGGCACAGGTTTAGGATTAGCTCTGGTCAAGCGCTTAGTAGAGCAGATAGGCGGCTCCATTGAGGTCTGTAGTGGCGACAATCTTGTCAGCTTTACAGTCAACTTAGCTACTTGCTAATCAAGACCAGTTTCACAAAGCTTCAGCCCTATTCTATCGCGCTGGGTTCCAAGGCTTGACCAGCCAGCTTAGCGACGGCAACGACTAACTCTCCCGGCTCGATGGGTTTGGATAGATGCACTTGAAACCCCGCTTCTAATGCTCGTTTGCGATCTTCAAGGCGCGTATAAGCAGTGAGGGCGATCGCAGGAGTATGACAGCCCTGATGAGGCAGCAGCGATCGCACTTGGCGAATCAGCTCATAGCCATCAGCACCTGGCATGCCAATATCACTGATCAATACTTGTGGTTGGAGTTGGGGTAGGGTGGCTAAGGTTTCGTGGACCGAGCCAACAATTGTTACCTCAGCGCCATATTGCTCAAGTGCGGTCAAAAAAAACTCGCGAGTATCCGCATCGTCATCGACAATCAGCACGCGCACTCCCTGCAAAGACGGTGGGTTCGCTACGCTGGCGGCATGGCTGAGCGAGTAAGTATCATCACTGTCCCGAATAGGCTCCACAGGCTTATGACTCAGGGGCAATTGCACAGTAAACATGGCACCTTGACCGACAGGACTACTAGCTGCCGTGACCGTTCCTCCATGTAACTCAATTAAGTGGCGAACGATCGCTAAACCTAGACCCAACCCACCATAGGGGCGTGTAGTCGTGCTGTCAGCCTGCCGGAAACGATCAAACACAAAAGGCAGAAATTCGGCACTAATGCCAATTCCCGTATCAATGACTTGAATTTGAGCATAGCGATCGAGGGGCTGAGGGTCTGCACAACTGTCAGGGGTAGTTTCGTGATGAAAAGACAGAAAAACACTGACTTTGCCGTTGTCTGGGGTGAACTTGATCGCGTTAGACAACAGATTCCAAATGACTTGCTGTAAGCGATCGGGGTCTCCGGCAATCAGTTGGGTTGTCTCTGGAAAGTGAGTTTCCATTTGAATAGATTTACTATCTGCCAGAGGTCTGACTGCATCCATCGCTGTCTCAATTACCGATGCCAAACTGACTGGGCGAATCATCAGCCGCAGTTTGCCGCGAATAATTCGGGAGACATCCAGGATATCTTCGATCAGTTGGGCTTGAGCTTTGGCGTTGCGCTCAATGGTTTCTAACGCCTTGCTAGTGGTGCTTTCGTCAAATTTGCGAGTACGCAAGAGCCTTGCCCAACCGAGCATGGCATTGAGGGGGGTGCGGAGTTCGTGAGAGAGAATTGCTAAAAATTCGTCTTTGATCCGGTTAGCGGCTTCGGCTTCCTGGCGGGCAATTTGCTCTCGGAGGAACTGCGATCGCGCGGCTTCGGCTTGTTTGCGCTCGGTAATATCTTCGAGGGTGCCAACGTGACCCAACAACTCACCCTGACCCGACACCATCGGCGACGATCGCACATGCATCCAGCGCACCGTGCCATCTGAGGTTTTTAGGCGAAACTCATCAGAGTATTCTTTGCCCTCTTGGGTGTAACGTAACCAATCTTGAATCGCCCGATCTCGGTCTTCAGCGCAGACACATTGCAACCAACCCGCACCCAGGCTGGCTTCTGCCGACACATCACAAATGCTTTGATAGCGAGGATTGGTGTAGGTACATTGCCCCGCCATATCTGTCAGAAAAATGCCGACCGGAGAGCAAGCACTGAGCGATCGAAAGCGTTCTTCACTTTGGCGCAACTCTAGATTGATGGCGCTGAGTTGGTTGGCCTGGCGTCTGACTTCAGCGCTCTTCTTAAACAAGTCAACAAAGACTGCCACTTTTGAGGTGAGAATCTCTGGTTTGATCGGCTTGAGTAAATAATCAACCGCGCCTAAGGAGTAACCCTTAAACACTAAAGAGTCGCTGCTGCTAAACGCCGTCATAAAAATGATCGGGGTGTGCTGCGATCGCGCCCGCTCTCGAATCAACGTCGCCGTTTCAAACCCATCAATTCCGGGCATTTGCACATCTAATAAGATGACCGCAAAGTCTTGATCAAGCAAACACCGCAGTGCTTCTTCACCCGAATTCGCCTTGACCAAATTTTGACCGAGGCCCTCTAGAATAGCCTCCAAGGCCAAGAGATTTTCGGGGTAATCATCCACTAGCAGGACGTTGACTTTGGCGTCAGGCGACATAGCTCTATCTTAAGGCTGGGTAGCAAAGGTTAACGAGACGAGGTGCAACAGCGGTTAGGGGCAAAATCCAGTCTACTGTGGTGCGGGCGATCGCAGCTTCGGGCATGACTCGGCATTCGGCAGTGTTGGGATCTTGGGCAATGGCTCGTCCCCCACGGGCTTTGATGCGAGCCAGACCATCCGCTCCATCTTGGCTTGCACCTGTAAGAATGACCCCAACGGTACGTGAGCCATAGGCATCGGCAGCAGATTGAAACAAGACATCAATCGAAGGTCGAGCGTAGGTGACGGGGGCATCGGTGGAAAGCGCTAAATGACCTTTTTCGACAAGCAGGTGATAATCAGCCGGAGCTAAGTATACCTGCCCTGGCTGCACAGTGATTTTGTCATCTACTTCTTGCAGTGGGAGAGCGATCGCTGGCTGGAGCACGTTGCTGAGGCTGGTGTGTGCATGGCGATACCGATGTAAAACCGCTACGATCGCCGCCGGGAAATCTTTGGGTAACCCTTTCAGCAACACCTCTAGAGCTGACAGCCCCCCCAAAGAAGCACCAATGACCACAATGTCAAAAGGAGATCGATGAGGCGGTGAAGCGCTAGGCAATCCGTCGATAGAGTTTTTCGCCACCTTCTATCTCCTCATAGCAGGTTTCGTAGGGGGTTAGTCGAATCGATTCCTGATGTCCAACTCCTAAAACGCCAAAGGGAGCTAAACTCTCGTACAAAAGTTTGTGAACTCGGGCTTGCAAAATGGCATCAAAATAGATCAAAACATTGCGGCACAAAATGACGTTGAATTCGTTGAAAGAGCCATCCGTTGCCAGGTTGTGTTGGGAAAAGATAATGTTTTCTTTCAAAGAGGTGCGAAAAATGGCCCCTTCATATGCTGCTGTATAGTACTCCGAAAATGCACGTTTGCCGCCCGCTTTGAGATAGAGATGTGTGTACTCTTGCATGTCAGTGAGAGGAAAGATGCCGACCCTAGCTTTACGAAGTACCGACTCATTCATATCCGTGGCGTAAATTCGACAGCGATGATAGAGTCCTTCCTCCTGTAAAAGGATTGCCATTGAGTAGACTTCTTCCCCTGTTGAGCAGCCTGCGTGCCAGATGCGAATAAACGGATAGGTACGCAAAAGCGGCACGACTTTTTCACGAAAGGCTAGATAAAAGTTCGGGTCGCGAAACATCGAGGTGACGTTGACCGAAAGCCCGAGCAAGAAACGCTCTAGACATTCGACATCATGTAACACTTTCTCTTGCAAACCAGAAATGGTGTCCACATTCTCGGCCCGAACTGCATTCCATACGCGACGTCTGAGTGACGCTAAGGCATAGTTACGAAAATCAAAGCCATAGCGACGGTAGATGCCCTCCAACAGTAGGTAGATTTCGAGTTCTTCTAGATCTTGCATAAAGGCACAGCGAGATGTGAAAGATCTCCTCTACTTTCAACACCTCCGATTGTGACGGTTGTTTAGGCATATAGCCAGACACGCAAGAGTGAAAGTAGCTGCTCAGTATCTACCGGTTTGGTGATGTAGTCAGAAGCTCCGGCCTCAATGCACTTCTCGCGATCGCCCTGCATTGCTTTGGCAGTGAGGGCAATAATCGGTAGTGATTCAAAGGGGCTGAGGTGACGAATGGCTTGCATGGTTTCGTAGCCATCCATCTCTGGCATCATCACGTCCATCAACACAATGTCAATGTCAGGGTTGTTTTGCAGTACCGTAATGCCATCTCGACCATTTTCGGCGTAGACCACTGACATTTGATGGCGCTCTAACATGCTGGTGAGGGCAAAGATATTGCGCACATCGTCATCGACAATCAGCACTTTCTTCCCAGCTAAGATCGGGTCTTCTTGCCGGAGTTGTTCGAGCATTTGGCGCTTCGGCTGGGGTAAGTTGGCCTGGACGCGATGCAAGAACAAGGCGGTTTCGTCGAGGAGACGTTCGGGCGATCGCACATCTTTGATGATGATGGTTTCAGCCATCCGCTTCAGCTCGGTTTCCTCCCGCTTGCTCAACTCTTTGCCCGTGTAGACAATGATCGGCAATTTGGAGAGATGAGCTTGTTGCTTGAGTTGCTCGATCAGCTCAAACCCGGTCATATCGGGCAAGCCTAGATCTAAGACGATGCAATCAAAGTGCTGTTGTTCTAGCACTGCCAAAGCTTCGGCTCCAGAACCAACCGCTGTGGTATTGACATCGCCATCGCCGATCAACTCGACAATACTCTGGCGTTGCACTTCATCGTCTTCGACCACCAGCAGGCTCTTGACCCGCCGCTCGACGAATTCTTTGATCGTAGCCAGGGCGTTGGTGAGGTTTTCACTGGAAATCGGCTTTTGCATATAAGCGATCGCGCCCAGTTGCAAACTCCGCTGACGGCATTCTTCTACCGTCAACACATGCACAGGAATATGGCGAGTGTCGGGGTCATGCTTGAGGCGATCGAGCACCATCCACCCATCCACATCGGGGAGGCGAATATCGAGCATGATCGCATCGGGTTGAAACTCTTTCGCCATCATCAAGCCAGTGTCACTCCGTAAGGCCACAATCACCTTAAAACCCTCGCCACGAGCGATATCGACTAAGATCCGCACAAAGTTAACGTCGTCTTCTATCACAAGCAAGACGCGATCGCCCGGTTGCAAATTGCTGCGATCGTCTTCGACTTCAGCCAAAGGTGGGAACAAGCGCTGAGGAACAAGCTCAGTCGGGTTAGGAGCTGCAGCTAAGGCAACTGCAACTGACTCAGCCATCGCATTACCTGCTAAGCGACCAAAGTCAGCCGCATGCTTCTCACGTCGGGGTGGCAGTTGGTGAGGGCTAGGTGGCAATGGTGTTGGCGATTGATAGACCTGAGGTAGGAATAAAGTAAAGGTGCTGCCTTCGCCTAAAGCACTTGATAGTTGAATTTCACCACCCAAGAGTCGCGCAATTTCGCGGCTAATCGATAACCCAAGCCCGGTGCCGCCATATTTCCGGCTGGTGGTGCCATCGGCTTGCTGGAATGCCTCGAAGATAATCCGTTGTTTGTCGGGGGCAATGCCAATGCCCGTATCCATGACTGAGAACCCAATGACCATACTGGCTCGGTTCAAAATCTCTTGCTCAGAACTCCACCCTTCTGTGGCTGGCC